>JBMCLF010000069.1:0-8121 GCA_048615215.1 Candidatus Brevefilum sp. | reverse complement strand
GGCACTTCCAGGGTGTCAAACTCCTGGATGGCGTGTGCTCGTCCTGTAGCGGGTGAGATGTCATGATTGCCGGTGAGCAGAAGGGTCATGATCCCGGCGTGGGATAAGCGCATGATACGTTGACCCCATTCACGCTGGTAGGTGGGTGCTGGGGAACGGTCTTTGTAGGCATCTCCGGCGAAGATCACCAGGTCAACCTCATGGTCGATGGCAGCCTGCACAATCTCATCAAGGGATTGTAGAAAATCCATCACACGCATGGGAAGTCCAGTTTCCGGGTCGTGCCGGCCGTAGTTGGCCATATCAATGTGTGCGTCTGCGAAATGAAGAATTTTGACCATTATCATGCCTTCTTATGATTTACATTTAAATGATTAACTGTTTATCTAATCCGGGTCGAGAACATTGAGCAATATCTGAAAAATTACACAATCTAATTTTTTTGATTCTGCTTGGCTTTCCTGCGATCCAGGCGCTTCTCGTCAAGGAGAGCCAGTTTATGAGCCTGGATACCTGTATTGACCATAAAATAGATGAACATCAGCAATGAAACGACGGCAACAATCAATGTGTAAAAACTGGTTTGGCCAAAATAGGGGAGGCTAAAGGTGGGATTCCCGATGAAAAATATGGCTGTATTCAGAAGAATTGCCAGAACGCGGATTTCAGTAGGGCCCAGACGCCAGCTGGCGATGTTGAACACCCCGGTCACATAGGTGATCAGGTAAACCATAATGGAAAGCAGCAGGTAAGCGATGATGCCCAGGCAGGCCACGGTCAGATCAACATATGGCGAAAGGCCAAGCCCTAAAAAAATCAGGAGCGTGCTGATGGCATCCACCCAGTGGTCGACCAGGTAACCGTAACGCGGCCGTTCGATGTTCCGGTAACGGGCAAGAGTACCATCCAGGCTGTCCCCCATCCAATTGAGGATAAAGCCCAGGCTGGCCAGCCAGAGGTAATTCGGGCTCAGGTGTGTCAGGCTGTAACTGATGAAGATCATCACTGAGGCCAGTATTCCGAGCCAGGTCATCGTATCCGGGGTTACCCAATCCGGCATATGCTCAGCGAGCCATTTCAGCGCTGGGCGTTCAAGAAAACCGAGCAGGATTTTATTTTCACGTTGGTGATTTTCTACTTTTGACATATTATGAGCTTCTCTTTTCTTGTCAAACGCCCAGGTATTGCGGCCAGATGGGATAAAACATGGCCCATTGGTGGGCATAGGTCCGGATTAAGGGTGCTGCTTTTGATAATACCCGATTGGCATTGAAGAGGATTTCCGTTTCAAGGTCAGCGAAGGATTTCATCCATATTGGATGAGACCCGATAAGCCGGTAGCTGTGGTCAGGCTTGGAGGTTGCGGCCATCAGGATCACTGGTGCATTGGCTTCTTTTGCTAAGCGCACGTATGTGACAGGTAAAGAACACGGATGGCCGAAGAATGTCGGCCGATATTTCTGAGCATTTTCCAGAGGCCTGTCTAACCCGGTCAGGACACTGCCGCCATTTCGGAGCCGGTTCCTGGCCTGCTGGAAGGCGGTTAAGGTCATTGGGGTGACTTTTAACCCCACCCTCTCCCTTATTTTATTCTGCAATCGATAAGCCGCGCCCGGGTTGGGAAAGGAGAGCACCTGAAGCTTGAGCTCATTGAGGGCAAGGGCGTAGCCCATCAGGTCAAAATTGCTCAAATGCGGGCAGACGATCACTGTGGGTTGGTTCAGCCGTATGCGGTCGATGGCCTGCTGGGCTTCAGGACTGAGTTCAATTACGGACTGTAGTTTCTTAGGGCGCGAGAGGAAATAAAAATAATCGAACATGCATCTTGCCGCTGATTGGAAGATGGTAACAGGCAGTTGATCCAATTGCTCTGATGATAACGACTGGTCGTGTATGACCCATTGATTGGCGCGAATCGCCCGGACCATTGGGCTTGTTTTATTTCTTCCTAAAAATTTACCAATACCATCTGTCAGCGCGAGGCCGATACGCCGGGGCAGCACCCGCCCCAGAAAAACCCCTGTATGGATCGCAAAGGTTTGAGAGAGCCGATTATTCAGGGATCTTGATTGTTTCTGAATCTTGTCCAACACTTCCATTATTCTCGTATTTCAAGTTAATGATTGAGTCAGCAAAATAACCGTAATTGGAATCTAATTCTATTCAATAACGATATGTTAATCACGCACTTTGCGATTTATATTTTACTCAAAAATTAATTAATAATAATCCGCGTTAGGTGCAGAAGAGCCTGAATTAATCCCACATGTGGTATAAATGCAATCAATGGCAGCGACAGTCAGGGTTTTATCTGGCCGGCCATCCTTTGCATAATTATAATCGCGAAAAGGTGAGCTGATGAAGATCGTTTGTATTGCCGCTTCTTTTATTCCAGCCAATACCGCCAACAGCATTCAGGTAATCAAGGCCAGCCAGGCGTTGGCGGAGTTGGGCCATGAGGTTTCCTTGCTGGTGCCCGGTGACGAAGCACCCGACTGGAACGAATTGAAGGAGCATTATGGCCTGCGAACGCAATTTGAAATTCGCTGGATCAGCGAAAACACAGCCTTTCGGCGCTATGATTTTGCGCTTAAAGCGGTTCAGGAAGCCCGGCGCATGGAGCCGGACCTGGTCTACACCTGGGTTTTGCAAGCAGGGGTGCTGGCACTCTGGCGCATGCTGCCCGTTGTACTGGAATTACATGATCGAGTCACCGGGCGGATAGGTCCCTGGCTTTTCAAGCGCTTTTGGGCAGCGAAGGCTCAAAAAAGGGTATTGACCAATACCACCGCTTTGCGGCGGTTGATTATTTCTGAATTTGATCTGAAAGTTCAAGCAGAGCAAATTCGGGTTGCGCCGAACGGCGTGGATTTGGAACGTTACCAGGAGCTGCCAAATCCATCAGAAGCGAGGAAAAAACTAGATTTGCCCGGGGGTTTCACCGCTGGATACACCGGTCATTTTTATGCTGGGCGTGGAATGAACCTTATGCTTGAACTGGCAAAGGCCCTGCCTGAGATTCAGTTCTTATGGGTAGGCGGTGAGCCTGCCGATGTGACCTTATGGGAATACCGCGTTCGTGAGAATGGTGTGAAAAACCTGATGCTGACGGGATTTGTGGATAATTCTCAACTCCCAATTTACCAGGCTGCAGCGGATGTGTTGTTGATGCCATATGAAACTCAAATTGCTGGCAGCGGCGGTGGAGATTCGGCGGATATTGCCAGCCCAATGAAGATGTTCGAGTACCTGGCAGCTGGCCGGCCGATCATTAGCAGTGACCTGCCGGTCATTCATGAAGTGCTTGATGAGAAAACAGCGATATTCTGCCCGCCTGGGGATTTTGATGCCTGGAAGTGTGCCCTGCTTGATTTGCTTGACGATCCAGGCCGGGGCAATGAATTGGCCCAGGCTTCTCGAAAGCTTGCAGAGAATTACACCTGGCGAGCACGGGCTGAAAAAGCGTTGGAAGATTTTCTGTAAACCCATTTGAAACTTATTATTGAAGGATGTGATAATAAGATGGATGCGAAAAAAAATACCAAATTAATAATATGGTTTGTCGTAGTGATGATCGTGGCTGTTGGCTTGCGGGTGGTTTTGTTTGTGAATTATCCTGCTGTGTCTTTCAGCGATACGGACTCGTACCGCCGGTCTGCTAACGCCATCCTGGAAGGCTTTAAGGCGTATGATGGGACGCGCACTCCCGGCTATCCGGCTTTCATGGTCCTGTTTGGACCGGATAGAGCCGTATATGCCGCACAATTGTTCCTCGGTCTGATGATCACACTGGCCTGGTTTTGGATCGGATGGAAAGCCAGCGGACAACCCCTCTTTGCTGGTCTGGCAGCATTGATACATACGCTGAACCCCGGACAAATCTTTTTTGAAGCCAATCTGTTGACGGAAACCCTATCTACCTTCTGGTTAGGGGCAGCACTTTTGGGTACATGCCTGTGGATGAAGAAACCCGGAGGAGGAAACCTGTGGGGGGCACTGGTCATCGGCCTGTGCAGTTCATTGGCTGCACTGACCCGGCCATTATTCATTTTTATGCCGGTTTTAGTGACTGTTTTTATGGCAATTTCTTTTAAGAAAAAACAAATCAAGTTTGATTGGAAGCCTTTTGTCGGCGTTCTGCTGCCAACACTTCTACTGATCGGCGGTTGGATGACCTGGATTCAATCCAATTACCATATGTTCAGTATGACGACCATGACCGGATATCACCTCGTTCAGCACACGGGTTATTATTTCGAAGATGTCCCGGATGAGTACGAAACGATTCGAGAAATCTACCTTAATTACCGGGAGGCCCGAATTGAGGAACGCGGGACTCAGGGGAATGCCATCTGGAATGCCATCCCGGCCATGCAAGAGGCCACCGGGATGAATTTTTATGAACTTTCCCGTACTTTGCAGAAGATTTCAATCCAATTAATCCTGACCCATCCGGTAGAGTATTTTTCCCGGGCCGCCAAAGGATGGTGGTTTTTCTGGCGGGCACCAGTCTATTGGGATCCCTCCGGGATTGATACAGCGCGCCTTGCATGGTCCCTTCCAGAGGTGATTATGGGTGTACGCGCAGTTATCTTCTTTGCTAACATGGTTTTCATCATCACGAGCGTGATGGGGTTGATATTCAGGCGCCTGCGCGAGATCTGGGCGCTGGACCGCTTTATGTGGCTGCTGGCTGCTTCGATTTGGGCAACATCGGTCCTTTCTTCCATGCTTGACCACGGGGACAACCCACGTTTTTTGATACCACTGCAAACTGCGGTAATATTCTGGGGGATTTGGCTTGCTTTTACGACCTGGCATTCGATCCGGATCGCGATTAGCGACAAAGAACCTGAGCCAATATCCCGGACTGAATTGGAGTGAGTATTTTTAATGGTAAAAACCATATTTTCTAAAAAATTCCTGATTTCTGCTTGCCTGATTCTTGCTGCCAGCCTGGGGGCAGGCGTATTTTTTCAAGCCTCGTTACAAGTTGGGGATTTCTGGAACGGCTTTTTGGCTTCATCTGTTCTAACTTTCGTCATTGGGCTGGTGCTTTACCTTGCCTGGAGTGCCGCCGGCCGGGGGAAAGCGCTGGCCTGGATGATCTTCCTGGCGTTTCTGTTGCGGTTTGTCCTGGGAGTCTTCCTGGCGTGGGGTCTACCCCGCTACGGCTACCCGACGCGTCCGCAGGAGACCGGTTTTGTGTTTGAGGATGCATTCCGCCGGGAGGAGAATGCATGGAATCTTGCAAAATCCGACGCTCCTATTTCAATAGCTTTCAGCGATGCTTATGAGACGGACCAGTACGGCGGGATGCTGGCTCTCAGCGCCATTGTCTATCGCATTCTCAGCCCGGACGCTTACCGCCCAGCATTGATTTCGATTATTGCCGCTAGCGCTATGGCTCTGAGCGTGCCAGTTTTGATCAGCGGCCTTTGCATGAAATTTAACAAAAGGATTGTATTTTGGGCTGGTTGGATCCTGGCACTGTTTCCTGAAGGGATTCTATTGGGAGCAGCCCAGATGCGGGAACCTTTTTTTATCCTGACCTTCACCCTGCTGATCTGGGCGGTTATCCATATTTTGATGAAACACAAATTAGGTTGGGCGATCCTCACATTTATTCTGGCAGGCCTCAGCCTATTTGCATTTTCATTTCGCGTTGCTATTCCTGTTATTGGAATATTGTTGTTCTGGGTTTGGGTAGACCTTTCTGTGCGCTTACAACGTAGATGGATCAAAATGACTGGCTGGTTTCTGATTCTGCTGGCTGTGCTGGCCGGGTTATGGTTCCTGCGTGATTGGGTAGATGCCGTTTTACACTGGGATACCCTGCAAACAGTGAGCAGATCCGGCATGGTGCAATTCATTCTTGATTCACTGCCTGAGTGGGCCGATTTCCCATTTGTTCTGGTTTATGGTTTCTTTCAGCCTGTATTGCCTGCGGCGATCGCCGCTCCAGCGCCGTGGATTTGGCGTGGGCTGGGAATCTTCCGTTCCCTCGGATGGTATGCGCTGCTGCCGCTGCTGGTTTACGCTGTGGTGCAAGTGTGGCGGCTTGAGCCTTCAAGAAAACGCCGCTGGCTGATCCTGTTTGTTTTGTGGGTCTGGATGTGGGTTTTTGTTTCGTCCGCCCGCGCCGGGGGGGACCAATGGGATAACCCGCGTTATCGCATGATCTTCCTGCCCTGGATGGCGTTGATCGCCGGCTGGGCGATTCACAATGCCCGAAAAACACAGGATGTCTGGCTGCCCCGGATTTTGATCGTTGAGGGTATTTTCCTGGCTGTTTTCACCTGGTGGTATCTGGGCCGCTACAATACGGCCATCCCGATCCCCGGCGGATTCGGTGTGATGGTCCTGATGGTTGTTGTTTTGAGTGGGCTGGCGTTCGGGTTAGGAAGGCTGCTTGAACGAAAACGAATCAAATAAGCGATCATTGAAGGCTCTGAACCTGAAGAATCGTGATTTCTTTCATAAAAAATAATTTTTTGCAAGATATTACTTTTTATTCATTTTTCTCAACTTGACCTAAACGAATGGGCGATTATAATTCAATTATTGAAATTATGATTGACTCAGAATCATCTAACGGTTATTTTCGTGAATTGGCCTTGCTGCAGGAAATCGAGTCCGATCCCGATGTTTCTCAAGCAAAATTGGCTGAGGAGCTGGGTGTGGCCATTGGCACAGTCAACTGGCACATCAAAAGGCTGGTTGAAAAAGGTTTTGTCAAAGTAAAACGTATTCGACGGCGTAAACTGCGATATATCATCACGCCGGAAGGGATCGCACTGCGGGCAAAGTTGACCCTGGCTTATATACAACAGTCCTTCAGCCTGTTTCGTGAGGTCCGGCAAAGCGTACGCACGCTCCTACAAGGGCTTCAGGCACAGGGAATCTGTTCAGTACGGCTGGATGGAGATGGCGATATTGCGGAAGTCTGCCAGCTGATCTGCTTGGAACAGCATATTAGCCTGACAGAGGCCTCAAATGCTCCCGTTTTGATTGTGGATGGGCTGAAAGTCAGGCTTGAGATGGATGAAACGAGCAACACTAAATAGAACGAGGACACATGGAAAAAGAATTTAATTGGGCTGAAAAGAAAATCTGCGTGACTGGCGGGGCAGGATTCCTGGGCTCACACCTGCAAGAAGAACTGCGGCAGCGTGGGGCAGAAAACATCTTTATCCCCACAATAGAAAAATATAACCTTGTTGAAGGTGAGGCCATTCAGCAAATGCTGCAGGATTCGGACCCTGATGTCATTATCCACCTGGCTGCCCACGTGGGCGGCATTGGCGCCAATCGGGAGCATCCAGCTGAGTTCTTTTATGACAACCTGATGATGGGCGTTCAGCTAATGCACCTGGCCTATGAAGCCGGGGTTGAAAAATTTGTCGCCATTGGTACGGTTTGCGCTTATCCAAAATTCACGCCGGTTCCTTTCAAAGAAGATGATCTGTGGATCGGGTACCCTGAAGAGACCAACGCGCCTTATGGCCTGGCTAAGAAGATGCTGATGGTTCAATCTCAGGCTTATCGTGACCAGTACGGATTCAACAGCATTTTTCTACTGCCGGTTAATCTTTACGGTCCCGGTGATAATTTCGACCCCAGCAGTTCTCATGTGATTCCCGCCCTGATTCGCAAATGCGTTGAAGCCCAAGAGGCGGGTGAGGATCAGGTTGTTGTCTGGGGAGACGGTTCCCCGACGCGAGAATTTATTTATGTAAAAGACGCAGCCCGGGGGATCGCTCTGGCAACCGAAAAATATAATCGATCGGATCCTGTAAATATTGGGTCTGGATTTGAGATCAGCATTAAAGATTTGGCGGAAAAAATCGCCCGGATGACCGGGTTTGAAGGCGATTTGGTCTGGGATACCAGTAAGCCCAATGGGCAGCCGCGGCGAGCGTTGGATACCAGCCGAGCCCGAGAAGCGTTTGGTTTTACAGCCGAAACTGATTTTGATGAAGGCTTACAAAAAACGATTGATTGGTACATTCAGAACCGGAAATAACCCATGGAGCTTATGGAATCAACGCACAGCAAGAACAATCAGCCGCCAGTGATCTACATCCGGCCATCCCGGGGCTGGTTGTCGCTGGATCTAAT
>JBMCLF010000068.1:0-8141 GCA_048615215.1 Candidatus Brevefilum sp. | reverse complement strand
CAGGGTAGATTTTGCTTAAAAATTATTGTGATACCAACAGCATTACGGTGAGAACCGGCAGTTTCGCATTCTCATGTTTGATCGTAGTAAATGGTTAATCATGGCTTACGGTAACTTTTGAGGGCAAGAAGCCTGCGATCTGCCTGGATGTTTTCGTATTTGAGAAAAATGACTTAATAAAAACGCCCCAATGGGACGTTTACCGTAATAGAGAAATTGACCTGCTCACCGATCGCTTATTCAGTTTCGTGCCTGGCGGGCCAGGAAAAGTGCAATCGAGCCGGCAACCGCAGCATTCAGGGAATCGATGCTCCCCTGCATGGGGAGGCGCATCAAAAGGTCGCATTTTTCTCGGACCAACCTGCGCAAACCAGTCGCTTCGTTGCCCACCACCAGGCCAATGCTGCCTTCGAGGTTTAGCTTTTCGGGCGGCTGAGCATCCGGGCTGTCCTCGAGGCCGACCATCCATCCTCCGGCTTCTTTGAGGCGCGCCATGGCCTGGGCGATGTTGTGCTGGGCTATCTGTAACATCTCTGTAGCGCCCGAGGACGCGTTGACCACTGCTGGAGTCACCGATGCGCTGCGGGCCAATGGCAGGATCACCCCATGAACGCCAAAAGCTTCTGCGGATCGCAGCAATGTTCCAAAGTTTTGAGGATCCTGGATTTGGTCCAGGAGCAAGACAAAAACTGGCTATTTATGAGATTCAGCTATCTGGAGAATTTTTTCAATGTCGCTGTAGGGATATCCGCCGGTCTCAAGCGCCAAACCCTGGTGATGCGGGTCAATGCCGTCCAGATTTGATCGCGGAACAGAGTCAACCGGGATCATGTTCTGCTTTGCCAGGTTGATGATCTCGGCCAGGCGCCCCTGACGTTGGGTGCCTTTAGCCACCAACAAACGTTTGATCTGGCGACGCTTTGCTCGCAGAATTTCAAAGGCCGGGTTTCTTCCGGTGATCCATTCGCTCAAGAGTTACTCCCAATGCCATGTAGAGCCCTGGGCGGTGTCTTCAATTGCCACGCCCAGTGCGGCGAGTTCATCCCGAATGCGGTCGGCAAGCTCATAGTTCTTGTTCTCACGCAGCTCCTGGCGCAATTCCAGCAGCAGGTCAATGAAAGCATCCGCGCTGGAACCGGCTCTTTCCCGTTGATCCAATTCAAGGCCTAAAACACCTGTCAGTTCATCAAATGTGTGCTGTACTGAGGCTAATTCTTCATCCGTGGCGCCTTTATCGCGCGCCTGGTTGATGGCGCGAACGAGATCAAAAATCGCTCCCAGAGCGCCGGCGGTGTTGAAATCCTCGTTCATCGATTCGATGAATGCCTGGCGTGTGGCTTCTTCCTGCTGTGAAAGCGCATTAAGCTGTTCTTCCGATGCGCCTTCTGAACCAGTCATAGCTGGACGTTTGGCGGAGAGCAGTCGATCAAGGGCGCGCTCGTTGGCTTCAATCACCTCACTGTTGAAAGTAAGCGGGCTGCGGTAATGAGAGCTGAGCACCATCAGGCGCATTACATCTCCCGGATGATCCTGGATAAATTCATTGATCGTAATCAGGTTGCCGGTAGATTTTGACATTTTTTCACCCTTTAACTGGAGCATACCGTTGTGCATCCAGTATCGTGCAAAGGGCTTTCCAGTGATCGCTTCGGTCTGGGCGATTTCATTCTCGTGGTGGGGGAAGATCAGATCATTCCCACCGCCATGGATGTCTATTTGCTGGCCGAGGTGATCGAGGTTCATAGCCGAGCATTCAATGTGCCAGCCAGGACGGCCATGTCCCCAGGGACTGTCCCAGGCGGGTTCGCCCTCTTTGGCTGACTTCCACACCGCAAAATCCATGGGATTCTCTTTGCGTTCGTCCACCCGGATTCGGCTGCCGGCGTTCATGTCCTCCATCTTACGCCCAGAGAGCTTGCCATAATCTTCAGCTTCCTCAACACGGAAAAATACATCGCCATCAACTTCATAAGCCGCGCCTTTTTCAATCAGCCGTTCGACCATCTCGATGATCTGGTCGATTTCTTCCGTTGCCCGGGGGTGTTCGGTAGCAGGGAGGATGTTCAAGTCTTTAAGGTTTTGCCTGAATTCATTGATGTATTTTTCTGCCAGTTCGATTGGGTCCACACCGAGCTTTTTGGCGCGATCGATGATCTTGTCATCAACATCAGTGAAATTCATCACATACTGGACATCAAAGCCGCGGAAGAGTAGATAGCGGCGGACAACATCAAAGACCAGAGCGGACATGGCATGCCCTACATGAGCGCTGTCGTAGACCGTCGGACCACAGACATACATCCGAACGCGATTTTCTTCAATGGGTTTAAATTCAGATTTTTCCCGGGAAAGGGTGTTATAAACTCTCAATGACATGTTTCAGTACTCCAAATGAATGATGAATTCAATAGTTGATCAACTGTTTTCGGTTTTCGCAAAGATCATCCGTCCTGCTGCGGTTTGCAGAACTTTGGTAACCGAGATTGTAATTGTTTTTCCAATGTATTTGTGGCCGTCTTCAACAACGACCATGGTTCCATCTTCCATGTAGCCAACACCCTGACCGTACTCCTTGCCTTCCTGGATGATTTTCATTTCAAAGGTCTCGCCAGGCAGCAGGATGGCTTTAACGGCGTTAGCCAGTTCGTTGATATTCAGGATGGAAACGCCTTGAAGTTCAGCCACTCGGTTGAGATTGTAATCGTTGGTCAGGATGGGACAACTCAACTGGCGTGCAAGGACAATCAATCGCTCATCTACTTCCCGAACACCTTCCACATCGATATCGGTAATTGTGACAGGAATTGAGCTATTCTTTTGCAATTCGGCCAGCACTTCCATGCCGCGTCGGCCGCGCTGACGCCGGAGATTGTCGGCGGAGTCGCTCACGTACTGTAATTCGTTGAGAACGAATCGTGGGATTAATAAACGTCCAGAAATGAAGCCCGTTCGAGCGATATCTGAAATACGACCGTCGATAATGGCGCTGGTATCCACCAATATTCGGCGGGTATCTTGCAGCGCGCTTGTCTCTTCTTTTCCCTCTTTTGGGATTCCTTCCTTTGAGAATGAGCTGAACAGTTTATGAAAATCTTTCTGCCGGCTCACAAACAGCGCAATACCCAGATAGCCGAATAGCAATACCGAGATAAATGGGAGGATGCTGCCCAGTGGATCTGGCAGCAGCGAAATGGGATAGGCAAGAAGGGCGGTGGAGATTAACCCGACGATCAGGCCAAGTAAGCCGTAAAGGATTGTCTGAGCTGAAACATTACTTAATTGTTTTCGAATGGCAGTGACGGGTTTTATGGAAATCCATGGAGCAATCAAAAAACCGATGAATCCGACGATCAGTGTGGTGAAGATTTGATAGATGATGATGGATATGGGATTGGCTGCCCAAATTTCTTCAATGATTTGTCCCAGTGGTTCGCCTAAGAAAACGCCGATAATTCCAAAAATGATAAGGCCAAGAATGCGGGCGATAAGATCGATTGACATATAATAACTCCTATTAAAGTACAAAGAATAAAAAAATACCTGAATAAATCATAGCATGGAGGGGTGTAATAGTCAATTTTTTGCTTATTCATTTAAATATTTCTTAATTAATTGGCACATTGGTGCAAAGTGTACCATTCTTAAACTAAATCCCAGGAGCCATTTTAACTTACGTGATTCAAAAGTTTTACCAGTTTTTGAGCTAGATCGTTTTTGAGCTTTAAACCCGTCTCTACTATAATAGAATTATTACTGACCGGTTTTTAATGAGTGATTTAGAGGACATCCATGGACCTTCAGCCTGAAGCAATCTTGCGTGATCGCTATCAGATCATTGAGAAATTGGGGCATGGGGGAATGGGCGCTGTCTACCTGGCGCATGACAAGACTCTGGATACCTGTGTGGCGGTGAAGTCCAACTTCAATCCACAGCCCGAAAGTGCGACACAATTTTTACGTGAAGCGCAGCTATTGGCGGCAATGCATCATGGAAATTTACCGAGGGTGACGGATTATTTCGTTATCGGCAAAGAACAATTTTTGGTGATGGATTTTATCCCTGGAGAAGACCTCAGTCAGCGTCTTGAACGGTACGGGAGGCAAAACCTGGAGGATGTCATGGCCTGGACCGCTCAGTTGAGCGACGCTTTGACGTACATGCACAGGCAAAATCCACCGGTCACCCACCGGGATATCAAGCCGGCCAATATCAAGCTCACCTCGGAGGGGCAGGTTGTCCTGGTTGATTTCGGGATTGCCAAGGCTGAGAACGTGGAAGTTTTGACGGCTGCAGGCGCTTCGGGGTATACGCCGGGTTTTGCGCCACCTGAGCAGTACGGCGAAGGAAGAACCGGTCCTTTTTCCGACCAATTTTCTCTTGCGTCCACACTCTATGCTCTGCTGACGGGGGTCAAACCCGCCGACAGCATTCAACGTGTATTGGGCAAAGCCACCCTGATTCCCTTGGAGAGGCTAAATCCACATGTGCCCCGACATATCAGCGATGCGATCCTTAAGGCAATGATGCTGCAGCCAGAGATGCGTTTTGAATCGATTGCAGGTTTTCAGGAAGCGCTGAAAAATCCTGGCTTCCGCCTGAAGGAGGAGGAACAGAACA
This sequence comes from Candidatus Brevefilum sp., assembly GCA_048615215.1. Lineage (GTDB taxonomy): Bacteria > Chloroflexota > Anaerolineae > Anaerolineales > Anaerolineaceae > Brevifilum. The sequence continues at coordinate 3,523 of JBMCLF010000068.1, read as the reverse complement.
TAATTTTGGTTCCCAGGCAGCAACCATCGCTTGAAGAGAAAGGAAATGCAAACAGGCCGCAAAAAGATCAAACCACCCCCGATTCCCGCAAGAAGCGCCGGCGCTTGATAATTCTGGGTGTTGCTGGGGGGGTATTGGGTCTGGCAATGATGGGCGCTGTTATCCTGCTGTTCGTGCTGCAGAGAAATATCCTGATTCCCAGTCGTCATGTTTCACCGACAGCAACAACGACAGCAACAATGACACCAACAATCACAATAACTTCAACCCAGGAAGTTGCCCTGCTGGTTCCGTCTATAACGCTAACAGCGATCCCACCCACGCCAACCAGCTCCCACACGATTACCCCTACTCTTGAACCCTCACCGACGCCTGAGCCAGATTGGGTGGGCGGCAGCGGCCTGATCGCTTTTGCTTCGGATCGTGGTGAAGGTGATGAAATCCAGATTTGGACGATGCGCGTCAGCCGTGATCCCCGGGGAGAGATTTGGGCTGACTCCTTTACACAATTAACCTTCGGGCCAGGCGACAAGGACCAACCTGTCTGGTCACCAGACGGCAGCAAAATTGCTTACGTGGCTTTTGGTGAAGAGCGTACAGGCAGGGATATCTGGGTGATGAACGCCGATGGAAGTGATCCAGTCAATATTTCCTGGGGAATAGGCGATGAATTTGACCCTGAATGGTCGCCAGATGGAGAGCGCATTATCTTCACGCTTCACACTCGTGATGCGGGTGGGATACCCATCTATGCGCTGGATTGGATCAGGGTCGACGGCACTGACCATTCACGGATCAGTAAAGACTTTGTCGAGTCTGACCCTGCCTTTTCACCCGATGGCAGCTGGCTGTTGTATGTCATTTCGGCTCAATCGCACCATTATTTCCATTTCCGTGGGGCTTATGACGGTTACCAAACGCCGCGTGGGTTTGACCTGCGTGATATCTTTGGAGAATTTGGGGAGGTATCTGATCCGGACTGGGCGCCTTCAGGAGACCAGTTTGCCTATACCCGGCATAAAGATTCACAGCAAAATATTACCCTTGTGACTTATGATTCAATCCAGCGCAATGGTGTGCATCATCCCAGTGAATATGTGCTGACAGACACGAATGCAGAAACAGACGCAGCCTGGTCTCCCGATGCAAGGTGGCTGGCTTTCACCTCAAGCCGTGATGACGGTGACCAGGAGGTATATGTGATGACGACGACCGGCCGGCCTCAGGTTAATTTAACCCAGCGGGAAGGGATTGATCGAGAACCCAGCTGGGCACCGGTAATGGGTGAGTGAAAATTTATTGATAAAAAATATGCATGCTGACTTCAGGTTGGTGTGAAGCGTTTTTCGTCCGGCAGTCGGCTTTGGGGACATGGCTGAACTGCATTTCATTTTTTTGGAATACGTGGCACAGCCTGATGGCATTGAAAAGAATGAGATCTCGAGCCAGAAAAAATAACAAAGATCAATTTTTATAGATTATGGCATACGGAAGAGATCACTCACGAAAGGAAATTTATTCCGATCTTGAATTTGGATGGTGTAAATGAATAAAAAATCCCCTGAAGGGGATCTGATTTTTATGAAAGTGGGGGGGTATTTGCTGGCGGGTTATTCTTGTTCAGCGGCATGCGCGGCTGGACGGGCGTCCCAGCTTCGGGGTTGAGCATGAGGCTCAATTGTGCCAGAGCCTGTACATCATAATTACGATGGCCGCACATATCGCAAATCCAGGCGGGAAAGTTCGGTACGGTGATCAGGTCATCTCCCAGCCAGGTCATCAGGGTGGCGGAGCGCAAGCGCTTGCGGCCGCCCTGGCAGTTCGGACAGGGTTGAGAGCTGGATGGGTCTATCAATTGATTCTCAGTTATGATTTTGCTCCCGATCATTATTTTCGGCTTTGATCAGAACTATTTTATCACGAATTACGGGGTTCAATCCTGCACAGCCTGAACCACATTGGGGTGCGTCAGCAGGCCGGCTTCTGATAAGGGCCAGTAGACCAGGAGGGCTTTGCCCACAATGTCCTCATGGGGGACGAATCCCCACAGGTGGGAATCGCTTGAATTATTGCGATTATCACCAAGGACAAAGTACTGACCTTCTGGTACGACCCACTCGCCGTTGTAATTGGGGGAGTCGGCGATATAGGGTTCGTAAAGGGGTTCGTTATTTACTGTCACTGTGCCTTCGCTCACCATTACCAAGTCGCCCGGCAGGCCGACGATTCGTTTGATGTAGTCCATCTCGGTGACGCCTGGGGCGTGAAAGACGATGATGTCACCAATTGAAGGATCTCCCAGTTTATAGGCGACCCGGTTGACAAGCAAAAACTCGCCAGGCTGGAGCGTGGGTTTCATGCTTACATTTTCAACGCGTACTCGCGCGGTGAGCGTGTTAATTGCCAGGAACAGCACCAGCGCCAGCAGGATTGTTTCGACCGTATCGATGATAAATCCGACACAGCCGGAACCTTTTGAGCGCTTGTGGGCACCTGTTTCTTCAATTTCGGGGGTGAGTTCAGATTCGTTATATGCGTCCATTGTTGAATAAATTATAATGCAACTCTGTCTAAGGTCAGGCTATTCGCGGCGCTTCTTCAACACCAGGCGGATGGGCGTCCCGATGAAAGGGTATTCCTCCCGGATCTGGTTTTCAATATAACGCAGATAGGTGAAATGTGCCAGTTGGGGGTTGTTGACATAGAGCATGAAGGTTGGTGGATCGCTGCGCACCTGGGTGCCGTAATAGATCCGCAGGGCTTTTCCTGTTTTGGATGGTGCGGGGTGCCTGTCTTGTGCTCGTTGAATGATTTTGTTGATCTGCGAAGTCGTCAGCCTGACCAGACGTTCTTCCTGCACACGCAGCGCCAGGGGAAGGACCTTGTCTACCCGCCTGCCCGTCAGCGCGCTGATGAAAAGCATCGGCACATAGTCCATAAAGTTTAATTCCTGGCGGATGTGGTCTGTGTAGGCGTTGATCGTATAGGAATCCTTCTCTACCAGGTCCCATTTATTGACAACCACGAGGGCGCTCTTCCAGGCGTCTTTGATGTAGCCGGCGATGTGCGCATCCTGGGCGGTGATGCTGGTGGTGGCGTCTATCACCAGGATGGCAACGTCAGCCCGTTCGATGGCTTTCATGCTGCGAACAACGCTGAATTTTTCAACCCCGGGGGATACCTTGCCGCGTTTGCGGATGCCAGCCGTGTCGATCAGGGTGATGGGCAGGTCGTTATAAACCAGCTGTGTGTCCACCGCGTCGCGAGTTGTGCCGGGGATCTCGCTGACAATAGCCCGTTCCTGCCCGACGATCTTGTTGAGCAGGCTGGATTTGCCCGCGTTTGGCTTGCCTACAATGGCGATTTTGGCAGAATCCTCTTCCTCTTCCATGTCGCCCATGGTTGTAAAGTGTTTGATGACCTCATCCAGCAAATCGCCGGTGCCCGTGCCATGCAGGGCAGAGACGGCGTAAGGATCACCCATGCCCAGCTCATAGAATTCCATGGCGGTTTGGCGGACCCT
>JBMCLF010000067.1:0-8352 GCA_048615215.1 Candidatus Brevefilum sp. | reverse complement strand
CTCCCAGTGGAAGCGCACCATTTCGGAATAATCCATCCGGTAGAGGTGGTCGCCGGCCAGGATCAGGACGTAATTAGAGCGGGCAGATTGGATCTCGAAAAGCTGCTTGCGGACCGCGTCTGCCGTGCCCTGGTACCATTCCATCCGTTCCATGGTCTGCTCGGCTGCCCAAATCTGGATCCAGCCGGTGTGGAAAGAATCAAAATTATAGGTCCCTGTGATGTGGCGATGGAGCGAGACGGAGTTAAATTGCGTTAACACGGCGATTTTATAAATGTCTGAACTGATGCAGTTGCTGATGGGCACATCAATCAATCGGTATTTGCCGCCAAAAGGAACAGCCGGTTTGGAGCGCATCATGGTGAGTGGATACAAGCGTTTCCCCTGGCCGCCGCCTAAAATTACCGCTAAGACATCATTTAAAGTAGGCATTTCTACTCCTCTCGGCTACTTGAGCAGCCATCCAATACCAATATGCAGTACCTGTCTTTATTTTAACTGATTAACGCCACCCTCTTTGACCAATTCTTTTTATTCTGCTTTTCAGCCGGTCTCGACTCGATCGTGCACGATTTGAAGGATTTCATCTGCAGAGCGCAGGGTGCCTTCGCTGACCGGCCCCAGCATTTGGGCCAATTCTTTGCGCCGTGCTTCGCCCTGAAGGGGGATGACTTCAGTGTGCGTCCGCCCATCCAGCAGGGCTTTGGTAACCCGGTAGTGCTGGTCGCCAAAGCCGGCAAGCTGCGGCAGGTGGGTGATGCACATCACCTGATGCTGTCGGGAGAGGTTCCATAATTTTTCACCGACGACAACACCGACCCGACCGCCGATCCCCTGATCAATTTCATCAAATATCAAGGTGGGCACCTGATCGGCTCGAGCCAGCACGTTTTTAAGCGCGAGCATCAAGCGGGAGGTTTCGCCGCCAGAAGCGACCTTGACGAGCGGCTTGAGCCCTTCTCCCGGGTTTGTCTCAACCAGAAACTCCACCCGGTCAAAGCCGCTTGCGTCAAAGGCCACCTGCTCGCCGTCAGGCAGGGGCAGACCCGATTCATCGGGACGGTGATCGATGCCGACTGCAAACCGGGCGTTATCCATCCGCAGATCGTCCAATTCACGCTCGAGCAGGGCGCTGAGGTCCTGGGCGCTTGCTTTGCGGCGTTTGCTCAGTGCCAGGCCTTTTTCGGCAAGTTCACCCAGCAGGGCACCTTCCTTGAGTTCCAGTTCATCAATCCGTTCTTCCGAATGAGTGATGGCATCCAGTTCGTCCCGGGCTTGCTCAGCATAGGCCAGGATTTCCTCCAGGCTGTTGCCATATTTACGCTTGAGATTGTTGATGAGATCAATGCGTTCCTCAATCTGGTTGAGGAGGCGCGGGTTAAACTCGATGTTTTCGGCGTAATTTTGTAAATCCAGCGCTAATTCCTGAAGCGCAGTCAGGTTTTCATCTGCCCTTTCGAAAAGCCCTTCTGTGCTTGGGTCGATGCGGGAAAGGCTGCGAAGCGCTTCAACCACTTCCCCCATCAGATCGCTGACCCCCGGGATTTCCTGCTCGCCCTGTTCGATCAGCATCAGGGCATTTTGTGAGTGTGTTGCCAGGCTCTCGGCATTGGCCAGGCGGGTGCGTTCCTGGCGCAGTTCTTCTTCATCCCCGGGCGTTAATTTGGCAGCGTCGATTTCCTGAATCTGGAAGGTGAGCATGTCCATCCTGCGGGCAGCATCGCGTTCGTTTTGCTGTAAATTACGAAGCTCTTTACGGACGGTTTGAAGCTGCTCGTAGGTTTGCTGATATTCGTTCAGGAGGGGCTCAACATCTGCAAAGCTGTCAAGCAGCCGGCGGTGGTTGCGCACGTGCAATAAAGAAAGATGCTCGGATTGTCCGTGAATGTCCACGAGATAGGCGCCGATTTCACGTTGGAGGGTAGCGGTGACGGTTCGCCCGTTGATCCGGGCGGTGTTGCGTCCTTCGGTGCGGATTTCCCGGCCAAGGGTTACATATTCCGGGTCATCCAGAAGGTCTTCGGCTTTGAGCAGGGCGTTTACCTGGTCCCTTATTTCGGGGGTAAGACGGAAGGTGGCTTCGACAAAAGCCCGGTCAACACCGGTCCGGATGGTGCTGGTTTCGGCGCGGCCTCCCAGCACAGCTTCCAGCGCATCGAGGATGATCGATTTGCCCGCGCCGGTTTCGCCGGTGAAGATCACCAGGCCGTTATTAAATTCCAGGCGCAGTTTTTGGATGATGGCGAAGTTTTCAATGCGCAATTCAGTTAACATGGAGACCTTTTAGACGAATGTTCAGAGTTTTCGGCTTCCTGAAAGCCGGTAATAGGCTGAAGGGACCGCCAGAACAAGGAATAAAACCTGATAGCCAATATCGAGCAGCCGGAAGACACTGAAAGAACCCAGCAGAAAGAAGCCCTTAAAAAGGATCAACGGCAGACTGCCGAGGATCACGCCGGCAGCCACCAGCCTGAAAAGGCGCTTGCTGCGGCGTTTTTTGATGGCAAAGCGCACGACTTCCGCAATGCCCATGCCCGTTGCAGGGGCCAATAGAAATGTAAAAAAGCCAATCCGGTCAGTGATGAAGCTGCCAATTAAGGAGAGCACGGCGGCGATCAGGAAGCCCCAAACATAATCCAGGGGCTTGCTGGTGTTGAATATTTTTTGCTGCCTGCGCACACATTCCTGGCAGCGGTAGCCGGTGGGCGTCTGAACAGCTTCTTCAGGGGTGATGGGTTTGCCGCATTTGCTGCAGCGGAGGGTGATCTGGTCCTCGTTGTTGTGTTGGTTATGATTATTTTTTTGAGTCATGGTGATTTTTACTGGATGAGGGGTTATGTTCCATATAAGCTGTCAGATTTTGATAAAAATAGCCCGGATCCTCAAAACGGACCATAAAAAGTGATTTTTCGTGGGCGTAGATCTTAACAGCATCCCCGCTGTTAAGGTGCACCGGTTCCTGCCCGTCAACGCTGACCACTGCTTCATGCTTGGTATTAACTCGGATCAAAACAGCAGCACCTTCTGAGAGCACCACTGCGCGATCCACTGAAAGATGGGGCGCTACGGGCATTAAGAGGATATTGCGAATCTCAGGCGGTAGGATCGGGCCACCAGCAGCCAGGGCGTATGCGGTCGATCCGGTTGGTGTTGAAGCAATCATACCGTCTGCCACATAGCTGAAGGTAGAAGCCCCATTCAGGAAGACCTCAACTTCGATTGGCCGAACATATTGCCCGCGGGCGACCACAACATCATTGATGACATCAAAGCCTTGGTTTTCCTTGCCGCTCCGAATGCAATTTGCCCTCAGCATCATACGTTGTTCGTGCCGGAAATTTCCTGAGAGCAGTTTCGGCATCGCTTCCCGCCACTCATCATAGTTCAATTCGGCTAAAAACCCAAAATGCCCCATATTGATTCCCAAAACCGGAACATCAACAGGTGCACAGAGGTGACCAGCGCGCAGCATGGTGCCGTCGCCGCCCAGTGCAATGACGAGATCAAATTCACCGTTTTCAACGGCCTGACGGAGATCTTCTGCGTATAATGATCCGGCCCGAGTATCCAGACCTTCGGAACTCAAAAACGCACACACCTCTTCAGCCACCTCAAGAGCTTCGGAGATGTCGGGATTCGCCATCAGCATGACAGATTCGGGAGGTGTAATGGGATGATTCATATCGCAATAATTATAGCCGTTTTTATGAGGCTTCTCAAATAAGCCAAAAACCAGCGTAATTTCCTTTTGTCCAATGACAGGCAGATTATTGTTCTGTCTATGATGGCTGATAACGACGATTATTCGTTAGGAGATTACTCCACCCACACCATGATCTCAGCCCTGTCTTTAGAAAACCCGGATGTTACTTCAGAGGGGTACAGACCGGGAAACATAAAATGAAAAAGGGTCCCCTCGCTCTGGATGAAGAAACCCAGCGAATCGGGCTGCCACAACACGCTGTTCACCTCTGCCTCTAATAAGGTTTGCAACGGAACGCCAACAGGCGGCTGGTATAAACGCGCGCCTTCTCCACAGGCGATCAACCAGTTTCCATTTGGAGAGAGGCTGGCCTGCACCTCATCAGCCAGGAAGAGCCCCTGCCCCTCTGGCGGGAAGGCAAATAATCCGTTGAGACCGCCTGCCAGAAACATTCCACCAGGCTCCCAGCTCAGCGTGCTGAATTCCCCCGCACGGATTAAATGGAGGTTTTGGCTGTCGGGCAGCAGGCCGTAAACACCCGCGCTGTGCCCGTCATTTGCCCCGCTGGCCTGATCAATGATGAGGCCCAGGAATTTTGTTTCAGGATCGAAGGCCCCTTTTCTGAAGACAACCTCGAGAATCAAATTGCTCTTTACGTTTTCGACATTGACTTCTCTGAGCCCTTTGAACCCTTCGGATGTTTGAGAAGCGCTGAGATAACTCTGGGCGTTCATCCAGCCAAAGATTTTTTCAAATTGACTTTCAGCAGGGGGAATGTAAAGTGTGTTTTGATCTTCATACCCCGGCACCCGGATGGCGGTGACATTGACTGAATCCCAGCCTTCACCCGAAGCGAGCCGTTCAAATTCCTGTGAGACCAGCCAATTGCTTTCTGGTGACCAAAACGCGCTGCCATTATGGGTGTAGAGGCCGTTCAATCTTTCCGTACGGCCTACCCAGGTGTCATAAAGATAGAGATCACTGGAGCGGTTATCCAGCGCGGCTGAGAATGCAAGATAACGTCCGTTGGGTGACCAGCTTAATGAGGCTTCACGTGTAACTGCTTCTAAAGTTTCAAGCGCCCGGGGGCTCTCCTGGTTGACGATTTGCCGCTGCAGTACAAGGGATAACAGCGGCGAGATGCTGGTTGCTTCAGCCTCGGGAAGGTTGATCTGGTAGAGGGCCAGTTCATCCAAGTTTTCCGGGGAACCTGCGCGAATGAAGAGTTTGTCACCCTGCGGAGACCGGCCGGCTAGAAGATCCTCATAATAAATGGGCTGCGGCAAGTTGATTTCGAGAATGACCCGCGCCTCAACATCATAGGCCAGCAGTGCTTCACCTTTGGGGTCAGGGAAAACCAGCCAGGGCCCATCGACCGGAGCGGTGGGTGAGGGTGTTGACGTTGCATTGTTTTCGGTGGGCAGTTCGGGCAAGGGAGTTTCTGTGGGTTCTTCGCTAAAGAACGCCTGCGCTGTTTGTGCGGCTGCAGTTTCCCTTTGGGCCTGGACCTGAGCGGAAGGCGTGCCTGACCACGAAGCAGGCGTGGGTGATGTCAATTGGCATCCCAGTCCGGACAAAAATAACAGAATAATCAGGTAAAGCTTTATGCGCTTCATTGATTTCATCATATTCGATTGCAGGCTCAATCTTCAAGGATCTCAAGCCTTGACATAGACGCCACCAATGCCTTAAGCCCCAGGCCGTCAAAATAAACCTCAACGGTTTCATCTCCGTATTCCAGGCGGCTGGCCTTGACCTGCCCCTCACCATACACGGGATGTTCCACCCGCATATCAGGAAAAAAGCGTTGCTCGCGCACCGGTTCGGGTTCCGTTTGTTTTCGCCGTTTCTTTGCGCCATAGGGCTGATCCCATTGGTAGGCGTGGATATCGTAGGATTCACGATGCTCAAAGCTCGTAGTGACCCGGCCCCTCGTCAGATCATCAGGCAGGGCTTCCAGAAAGCGGGAGGGTTGCATGGTTTCGTAGCTGCCATAGGGGCTGCGGCGTCTGCGAGCTCGCAGGAGGAACAAACGGTCCTTTCCCCGCGTGAGACCGACGTAGAACAGGCGGCGCTCCTCTGCCATCGCTTCAGGATCGTCCCGTGAGCGGCTGTGGGGCAGGTAGTGTTCATCCAATCCAATGATGAAGACCTGCGGGAACTCAAGGCCTTTGGCGGCATGCAGCGTCAGCAAGGTGGGCGCGTCTAATGTCTCGGGCAGGGTGTCCTGGTCTGCGACGAGTGCCATGGCTTCAAGGAATTCTGCCAGGTCGCTCTCTTCGTATTCCAACAGCACCTGGCGCAGCTCGAGCACGTTCGCCCAGCGATCCTGTTCTTCATCGCTTTCGCCTTTGATGTAGCCTTCGTAACCGGTATCCAACAGAACCTGGTCAAACAAAGCTGTCAATGAGACTTTGTGCAGATTGTCGCGCCAGTTGGACAGCATCTGTGCGAAAGATTTTAGCCGCACAGCAGCGCGGTCAAGATATTCTTCGTGGGCAGCGCTTGTTTCTTCCGATGTGAGTGACAGCAGAACTTCCCCGCTGCTCAATCCGGTCTGGCGCGCCCGGGTCTGCAGCTTTTCAAGGGTCACTGTGCCAATCCCGCGTGAGGGCAGATTGATCGTCCTTGCCAGGCTGACCTCATCCTGAGGATTGTAGATCAACTTCAGAAAAGCGATCATATCTTTGACCTCACGGCGGCCGTAAAAGCGCTGCGCACCAACCAGGCGGTAGCTCATGTTGGCGCGTCGGAAGGCCTCTTCCAGCAGGCGGGATTGCGCATTGGTGCGGTACATCACCGCAAAATCGGATTCACTCGCTTGACCAAAGGTCACCTGCCGGGAGATGGTGTCCACCACGTAACTGGCCTCTTCCCGGTCATCTCCGGCTTCATAGATCACAATCGCTTCACCACCCCCGCGATCAGAAAATAACGCTTTAGGGGTACGGTTGGGGTTTTCGTCAATGACTGCCACTGCCGCATCCAAAATAGTTTGCGTAGAGCGATAGTTTTTCTCCAGGAGGATCTTCTGCGCATTATCAAAATCTTTGGTGAAGCGCTGAACGTTGCGATAATCCGCGCCTCGCCAGCGGTAAATGGATTGATCCTCATCACCCACGACAAAGATATTCTTGTGATAGCAGGCCAGATGGTAAAGCAGGTAGTATTGGGCCAGGTTGGTGTCTTGAAATTCATCGACGAGGATATGCTGGAAGCGCTGGGCATATTTATCCCGAACAACCTGGTTGCTCTCCAGCAGTTTGGCGGTATAGAGGAGCATATCGTCAAAATCCAGGGCGTTGCTGGCAACCAGGTACTCCTGATATGCTTTGAAGATCTCTTTGATCACTTCATCCCTGTAGCTCTCGACCGGGTAATCCTCAGGCCCCATCAGGTCATTTTTGGCTTTGCTGATGCGGGCATGCACCCCCCTGGGTCGATAATCCTTCTCGTTCAGGCGTTTCTCTTTGATCACACGTTTTACCAGAGAGAGCTGGTCGTCATCGTCAAAGATCACGTAGTTATGATCAATGGGAAGGTATTCGGCTTCGCGGCGTAAAATGCGGCCGCAAATCGCATGGAATGTCCCCAGCCAGAGGCCGTTGGATTTATCCCCTAACAGCCCTTCGACACGATTCTCCATTTCACGGGCGGCCTTGTTGGTAAAGGTGACCGCCATGATTTGATATGCCGGCACCCCCATTGCTGCAATCAGGTAGGCGATGCGGAAGGTTAACACCCGGGTCTTTCCTGAGCCGGGGCCAGCCAGGACAAGTATAGGCCCTGGCGGAGCTGCCACGGCCTTTTGCTGCTGCGGATTAAGTTCGCTCAAAAGTTCTGCCATGATGTGTTCGATTTTACCGTTGCCTGTTCAGTGCGTCAACGAACTGTTAGGGAGAACTTTCAGCAATATTGTCAATACTGGGATTCAGGCACAAATTCTAAAAAACCTTGTTTTCAGAACCTTTAAGTTTTATTAAACCGTTGTCCCCAAAATCTTAACTAACTCTGTATAGAATCATAAATAGAGCAGACCTGTCAAGTGACAAGGAGACTATATGAATCACCAGGCAACCAACCAGAATGCTAACAAATTTGTTCTCCTCATGGTTGCTGGAATTATTCTTTCGCTGGTGTGGTGGTACCTGGCAGTCACTGGCATCCATTCCAAGCAGATTGATGTATCGTTGAGTTTATTGATTGTTTTGGGCGGTTTCTTGCCAGCCGCAATTGGCATTGTACTGCTTAATGCAGTGAAGCATGAAAAAGGCAAAACCTTTAAAAATCATCCATGGGTAATTATTGCCTTTGTCAGTTACCCCGTTCTTATCATGTTCGTATATTTTTCTCAAATTTTCACGGGTCAATGGGATATTCCACCAGATTGGATCTATCACCCAGGCCTGTTAATTTTTAACCTCATGGCTGTCCTGTTGATTGGGCCCATTGGTGACAGCCTGGGATTTAAAGCCCATGCTACAGACTACTTGAAAGCAAAATTTCCCACGAACAAAGGGAAATTGATCGCAATTTTTTCCTGGTGGGTCTGGCATTTACCCTTCATTTTCCTGAACGGTTCAGCACTTAGCGCCTTGAATTTCCTCAATAGTTTTCTTGCGGCTTATCTGCTCACTATTTTGGGGGTT
>JBMCLF010000066.1:0-8667 GCA_048615215.1 Candidatus Brevefilum sp. | reverse complement strand
GCGGATCAACAGTCCCCGGTTTTCGAACCCACGTACATCCAGTTCGCTCATCCCGAGAAAGACTTTTTCACGGCAGCGCTTTAGAAGCCCAAGGCTTAACCGCTCAAGCGTTTGATGTGCGGCCTCAAGTTCATCTTCAGCATCCCATCGGTCGTCTGCATCCCAGTGACGGTTGAGGACATAGGGTTGTGTGAGGGGCTGGTTGAGCCGCTGGTACCAGCTCGGGCTGCCAATATCCAACCAAAATTGAACATCCACAGCGCGGTTGCTGATCAGAAAGGTATAGGCAGGCGCTAGAAAGACAGCCTGTTCATCCTGCTTATCATGTGTATGCAAGTACTGTGCGGCGATGACACCATCCTGGACCATCTGAATATATTCTTTTCCGAGACTGATCTCATCAGCGGGGAGATGCCTGCCCACCGCCCACCTGAATTTCTGGACGGATTCAATCAGGTTTGCCACCGTATTGCCACTGTCAAGGTCTTTATGAAAACCATAGCCGGGTTGGCTGAGGACTTCGCCAAACAACCGGTTCATGAAAAAATCAAGCGTGAAAGATTCACTGCGTTCTACACCGCACATCCAATCTCTGAGATGATCGTAATGCTCTCCTGCCTGATAGGTGATCCGGTCCCGGTATTCGACCGGTACGGTCTCAAAGGGCAACAGGGGCAGTTCAGGATCATTCTGCTTATAAATAAAGGCTGTTAGCAGCTGTGCCCTGACCAGATCCAAGCCCTCAATCGCCTGCATCAATGCTGCGGCCAGATTGATCCGCTTGGGCTGCAATCCCCATTCAGGAAAGGCAGTGGACGCCAGGGTCAGCATGGCCTGAGCAGCGGGTTCATCTTTGAGAGAACGTGAAGGTCTATAGGACCGGTGAGGAATTTGATGTTGGTCGAGCTGGTTGGTGAGTGAAAAGCGCAGCACATCCGGCATAAAGGGTGCCAGAACCACAATTTCTCCAGGGGATTTTCCCCGATCGACCAGATCTTTGATCTGATCGGATACCCATTGAATCATGGATGGAAAGTATTTAGGATTATTGTCAGGAGTGACGAGGGCCTGGTTGAGCAAGTTTATGTCCAGGTTTGGATTTTCCTCTGGATGCCCCCGTAAAATCGCCAGAGCGCTTTTAACGCCCAATTTTAACTGCTCGACTCCAGGCGGGCTAACCAGGTTTTGATTGAAGCGGATCTGCTCCTGGCAGGTTTTACGCAGAGAAAAGGCGCTTTTAACATCCGCACCTAGGAAGTAGCGGTAACCTGCTCCCTCATCAAATATTACCAAGGCTGAATCAAAATCCGTCAGCCACTCCCGCAGGATATCATGGGAGATGGGTGGGTCTTCTTCAATGTTGTCGACGATCAGGTGCCGGTAGGACTGGACCAGGTGGTCTCGGCATTGAGACAAAGGCCAGAGAAACTTTATAAAAATTTCTACCTGCAGCGAAAAATCGAGGAGGTTATTTTCGAGGCAAAAGGTCCGGAATCGAGTGGCACAGGATTGAACGTCGTCATAAATATTGAGCTGCTCAACACCCCCCACCCAGGCTGATTTGAGCTTCTGGCCGATCTCTGTGTGGTTGAAACCAATGAGGGCAGCTTTGTTAAGGTTATCAAGTATTTGTGAGTAAATTCGGTTGCGGTTGATCGTCAGGCTTTCAAAAAGCTCCCCGGAATCGATTTCTGGGCGGATGAGATGAGCCATATAATATTGGGCGGTTTCCAGTGTCAGGAAATGAGGGGGGCGATCAGGATTGGCCACGCCAGATTTATTGCTGATCAATGGCCAGAAAAGGTCAACCATACGGCGAGCCAATCCACCAAGGGTCATGGTTGCAATCAAGCTGTGAGAGAGGCCGGATTTTTCACGCTGAGCAATCTGGTATGGTTCTGCCAATGCTCGCTGCGGCGTAAAAACGAGTATCTGATGGGCAGGGATGCCGCTTTTCATTAACTTCTTCAGCCATTGTGTACCCGCCGTAGTCTTCCCCGTACCCGCTGGCCCATAAATAAAAATTTTTGATGAGATAGATTGTTGGAGCAATACTTCTTGTTCGGTGGTCAGGTCCATGAGCTAATTATAGCCGAAATGGCAGAGCTTCAACGTTTTCAAAGCAGGTATAATTGCGTAGCAACCAATATCGACCGTCAAGCGAAAGGACTCACTCGATGACCAGCGATCTGGCACCCTTTTTCTCACCGGATGGTGTTGCCATTATCGGCGCTTCCACTAACCCGCGTAAATTAAGTCATGGCATTTTACAGAATATGACAAAGTATGGCTTCAAGGGTGGAATCTATCCTGTTAACCCTAAAGCGGATGAGATTTTAGGACTTAAAAGTTATCCGGAAGTCTCTGAGGTTCCCGACCCGGTTGATCTGGCAGTCGTGGTGCTGCCAGCACCCATGACGCCCTCCGTATTACGTGCTTGCGGCAAAAGGGGTATTAAAGCAGTCATCATCATCTCTGGCGGTTTTCGAGAGGTTGGCGGTACCGGCATCAAACTGGAGGATGAATGCCGTCAAATCGCCGTTCAGTATAATATCCGTCTGATTGGCCCAAATTGTGTGGGCACACTGGATCTGCATACCGGGCTCAATACGACATTTATCGAAGGTGTCCCAGCAACGGGTTCGATCGGGTTCCTATCGCAATCCGGTGCGGTTTGCGGTGGGGTGGTGGATTATATTGCAGACAAGCATATTGGGTTTTCGCACTTCGCCAGTCTGGGGAATGAACTGGATGTAGACGAAACGGATATGATCGCTTTCTTTGGGAATCACCCCAATGTCAAAGTGATCGCCGCCTATGTTGAGGGCATTCAAGATGGCGAGAAGTTCATTCGCATCGCATCTGAAGTTTCGCAGCAAAAACCGATCGTGATGCTCAAGGCTGGGCGCACAGGTGCGGGTGCCAAAGCGGTTTCCTCGCATACTGGTTCATTGGCCGGGGCCTATTCAGCTTATCAAGCAGGATTCAGACAGGCCGGCGTGATTGAGGTTAATGACTTGCCGGCTTTATTTGATGTGTCCTGGGCTCTGAGCTGCCAGCCTTTGCCAGGGGGCAGCCGGGTGGCGATCTTCACCAATGCCGGCGGCCCAGCAGCACTGGCATCTGATTCTCTGGCCGCAAACGGGTTTTCTCTTGGAGAGATCACTAAAGAAAAACAGGCCCAACTGGCTGACAAACTCAACCCGAGCGCGCAGGTTGCCAACCCGGTGGATATGCTGGGCGGTGCAGAACCGCATGAGTTTGCGCACTGCCTCTCAACGATGCTTGATGATGACAGCATTGATGTCTTTTTGCCCATGCTGGTCCCGCAATCGCTGGTTAATCCAGCGGAGGTCGCTGAGGCAATTGTAACGCAGGCAAACCAAACGGAGAAAACCGTATTGGCCTGCATGGTGGGCGAGAAAAGTTTGGTTAAAGCCCGAAAGGTTCTGCACCAAAATCAGGTACCGATGAGCAATTTTCCCGAAGTGCCGGGGCAGGTTTTGGGCGCGATGCAGAAATACGCAATCTGGCTGGGAAAAGAACGCGCAAAACCATTTGGCTTCAGCGATATTAATACCAATAAAGTAGCCATAGCACTGACTGATCGTGAGACGGACGTGTTTGGAGAGGCGGAAACCCGGCCGCTGCTCGAAGCATATGGGTTAGAGTTGGTTCCGGGCGGTCTGGCAAAGGATGCAGATGAAGCAGTGCAAATTGCGAGTGAGATTGGTTATCCTGTGGCAGTAAAAATTGTCTCGCCGCAGATTTTGCACAAATCGGACATGGGTGGGATCTTATTAAATATCTCCAACGAAAGCGAGTTGCGAGAGGGTGTTGTTTCAATGGCTGAGAAAATCACCAATCAGTTGCCGAATGTTGAAATCCGCGGTTTTCTGGTTGAACGCATGGCTCCCCGGGGTATGGAGGTCATTGTTGGGATGCGCCGCGACCCAGCTTTTGGGCCCTTGATGATGTTTGGCCTGGGAGGCGTGATGGTGGAATTGTTTAAAGATGTAGGGTTTGGCGTGGCACCGATGACACGTGAGCAGGCGCGGGAAATGATCGATTCAACTCGAGCCGGTCGCCTGCTGGGGGGGTATCGCGGTGGGGAGGTCTACGACATTGACGCGGTGATTGATGCCATCGGCAGGTTGAGCCAGTTGGCGCTGGATCATGCGGAGATTTCTGAAGCAGAGATCAATCCGCTGCTGGTCCTGCCAGAGGGCCAGGGTGCTGAAGTCCTGGATGCCAGGATGATTCTGAAGAAAAAGAAATGAGGTTATGATGGTACTTTTGATCATTACAATTACAATTTCACTGCTGATCACCATTGGATTGCCGATCCTCGCGGGCTTCTGGTTGAACAATAAATTTCGTGTGCCCTGGCGGGTGATCACTTACGGTGCTCTGGGCTACTTTATTGTTCAGGCATTGGTCACGCTGGTATTCAGCGGGTTTAATTATCTGGTTCAAAATGACACGATAGCATTGTCTGGAGAGGGATTCAATACTGCGCAGATCTTTTTGAGTGTATTTCTGGGCGCCTTGCTGGGCGTTTTGGTACGCTGGCTTGGGATGAAATACATGAATGAAGACCTGGATAACCTTGAGGCAGCTTATGGAATTGGCGCGGGGTATGGCGGAGCGGAGAGCATCATGCTGGTTGGGCTGCCTTTGCTGATGACATTTATCACCATGCTCGCTAATATGAACATCGACCCGCAAACTTCAAACCTTGATCCAGCGGTGATCCAGCAAATCGAGGAACTCTGGCAAGTATCGGCTTATATTCCCCTGGTAAGTTCTTTGGAACGTATTGCCGCCTTCGTGATGCATATCACTGTAACGATTTTAATTCTACAAGTCTTCACCCGTGAGAGCAAACTATGGCTTTTGGCGGCTTTTGGCCTTGAGTTGTTTGTAAATGGTTTAATTGTCGGGCTCGCGGAAATGGGGCTGGACTACGGCTGGGTGATTCTGGTCGCATTGGTGATGATGGTCGGCAACCTGTATATTCTATTCCGCCTTCGAGCCTTTGAATTTGATATCACACGTGGGCAAAACACCCAAAAAGCGGGCGAATTAAGTGATTATTAGCTGCTTGGTAAGAGGAGTTAAACCAGGAATTGTCTGGAACTGATATTATTAATGTTTGGTGTTTTCAACCAAATCAATTTTCATATTTATAAAGTAGAAAATTAATAATCAGAGACGAGTCCCCGCCGGGGCGTCGGTGCGACGCATGCGCCGCCCTCTATGATTATTGTCAGGGGTCTTATTTACCCTGACTGGGTACACCCACACCATAATACCGGAAACCCAGGGCAGCCAGGCTCTCGCCATCCCATAGGTTGCGCCCATCCAGGATCACATCTCCATCCATCTTGGCTTTGACCTTCTCAAAATCCAAAGACTTGAACTGGTTCCATTCTGTGGCCAACAGCAGGGCATTTGCACCCTCAGCCACCTCGTATGGATTCTGGCAGAAGGTCATTTCGGGGATTTCTTTTTTGCTGGCATCCATCGCCTGGGGGTCAAACGCCTGGACCTTCGCTCCTGCATCCAGGAGGCTGTGGATGATATCCAGGGAGGGGGCATCGCGCGTATCGTCAGTGTTCGGTTTGAAGCTGAGCCCCAGGACGCCGATCAACCGTCCTTCCAACCCACCCAGTGCATCCTCAAGCTTTTTAACCGCCCGGGTCCGCTGGTTCTGGTTGATGTCCATGACGGCCTGAAGAAGTTGAGGATGTGTGCCTCGAGTGGCTGCCATATGGGCCAGTGCTCGGACATCTTTCGGGAAGCAGCTTCCACCCCAGCCCAATCCGGCGTCGAGGAACGATGGCCCGATACGGTTATCCATGCCCATACCTCGAGCGACTTCTTGCACGTTAGCGCCTAAAGACTCGCAAATATTGGCGATCTCATTAATGAAGGAGATCCGCGTGGCCAAGAAGGCATTGGAAGCATATTTGATCATCTCTGCTGTGCGCAAGTCCGTGATCATGATGGGAGACCTGAGTGGTTCGTAAAGATCGGCCACCTTTTGAGCGGCATCAGGATTTGTGGAGCCAAGTACTACCCGGTCGGGGTTCATGAAATCGCCCACGGCGGAGCCTTCCCGTAAAAATTCGGGATTTGAGACCACGCTAAAGTTCGGTCTGGTATGGCCATTCAGGCTTTCGATGATCTCAGCGACCCAGTCGCCGGTGCCGACGGGTACCGTGGATTTGTTGACGATGATGATTTCATGATCGAGGTTTTGGGCGATTGATTTGACCGCCTGGCTGATATATTGCATATCAGCCTCGCCTTCCAGTGAGGAAGGCGTGCCAACAGCGATAAATGCAAATTCAATCTCCTTCAGGGCTTCAGCATAGCTGGTGGTGAAATCCAACCGTCCAGCCTCTACATTCTGATCGACCATTTGTTTCAATCCCGGCTCGTATATTGGCATGATTCCATTTTCGAGCTGTTCGATTCTTCTCTCGTCGATGTCCAGGCAGGTGACCCGATGCCCTATGTCCGCGAAACATGTGCCGGTCACAAGGCCGACATAGCCGGTACCAATCACACAGATTTTTGCCATACACTAACCTCCAGGTTCAGATTTGGTGTCTTTGAATATCGCATTTCAGGTTATCATTATAACAATTAAAGCGATAGTCTTGTAGATAATTTTTAAAAAAAACAGCCGCCAGGCTGTTTGATAATCTTCTTGAAAGCCAACGGAGGGATTTGAACCCTCGACCTGGCGCTTACGAAGCGTCTGCTCTACCGCTGAGCTACGTTGGCGTGGAAAGGATTATACCAGTAACAACAAGCGTTTTACAAGATATTTTTGGAGAAATAATTGATGAATGTTGCCATGATCTCATACCACACCTGCCCGTTGGCGGTCCTGGGCGGCAAGAATACGGGAGGCATGAATGTTTATGTTCGGGAGTTGACCCGGTTTTTGGGACGGGTGGGGGTGCATGTGGATGTCTTCACCCGCTCGCAGGACGAACACATCCCCCAGGTTTCCCATGATTTAGGCAATTTTAACCGTGTGGTGCATATCCCGGCCGGACCTGAAAATTTTCTTCCTAAAGCAAAGCTGCTTGCCTATACAGATGAATTTGCCCAAAAGATCATGGAGTTTTCCGAAAAGAAAAATATTACTTATGATCTCATCCACGGCCATTACTGGCTTTCTGGGGTGGCGGGTGAAATCCTCCAAAAAGATTGGAACGTGCCTTTTTTACAGATGTTTCACACTCTTGGGATGATGAAACAGAGAATCGGCCAGACGGAAGAAGAGCGCGAAGGTGATTTTCGGGTGAGGGGAGAGAGCCGTGTAATGGAGACCGCAGATCGGATCATTGCTGCAACTGAAGCAGAATGTTCTCAACTTGAAAATCTTTATGGACTGAATCATCAAAAAGTCACGATCATTCCTCCCGGGGTAGATACCCATCATTTTTATCCCATTCCACCAGACGAAGCCAAAGAAGCGATTGGCATCTCCTCGCAAGATCGGATGGCGTTGTTTGTCGGCAGGATCGAACCGCTGAAAGGTGTGGACACGCTAATCCGAGCGATGGCTATTCTCAAAAGACGCTGCAAATCCTTCGCCTGCCCGGATTACCTGGTGATCATTGGCGGTGACCCGGAGGGCGAAACCGAAAAAATCTCAGATGAGATGAAGCGGCTGCAGGCATTATGCAGCGAGCTCGGATTGAACGACATCGTGGTATTTTTGGGAAAACGTGGACAGCAGACCCTGCCTTATTATTATTCGGCTGCAGAGGTTGTGGTGATGCCTTCATTTTATGAGAGCTTTGGGATGGTTGCGCTGGAAGCTATGGCCTGTGGTACACCGGTGATCGCTTCTCAGGTAGGCGGGCTGGCATTCCTGGTCAAAGATGGCGAGACAGGTTTTTTCATTCCGGCCCAGGATCCGGAAGCTCTGGCGGAGAAATTACGCCTTTTGTTTGTAGATCATGACCTTCGCGCACAGTTCGGTCAGGCCGCAGCGGAATATGCCAAAAACTTTAGCTGGGAGCTGATCACCGAAAAAATGTTGAAGGTTTACCGGGAAATGGTGGGAAAGAAAACTGGATAAAGTTCAATCCGACGAATTTTTAGCCTGCAAATTAGTTTTATTCTTTAGAGGGATTATCTGGTTTTGTTTCTTTGTGTAAAAGATCGGCGCGTCGGATAATTTCTTTGCCGAACCGATCCCGTAATTCATCCATGGCATTTACAAGGCGTGCTTTTTTCTGATGATCATCGGACCACAAGCTGAGCTGGTGGATGGGCGGCCCCAGGTTGGTTACCCCCACGCCGATTAACCGGACTGGCTTACCCTTTGGCCAGTTCTCTTTAAATAAGGTTGCGGCGGTATCGTAAATTTCCTGATCCAGGTTGGTGGCTGAGATTAACGTGGTCTGCCGGGTGATGGTGGTGAAGTCTGACCAACGGAGTTTGATCTGGATTGTATTTCCAGCCAGGGTGGCTTTGCGAAGGCGGCGTCCAACCTGTTCGGAGAGGTCACGGAATACGCTGAGAAGCTGGTCTTGATTATTTAGGTCGGTAGCAAAGGTCACCTCATTGCTGATGGATTTGACCTCCTGTTCTGTTGTTATCGGGCGGTTATCGATGCCCATGGCTCGGCGGCGCAAG
>JBMCLF010000065.1:0-8753 GCA_048615215.1 Candidatus Brevefilum sp. | reverse complement strand
GCAAGGTCCGGGCACAACCCTGTCATACAGCGTATCAATTAATGCCATGGATCAAACAGACACGAACCCATCCAATAACACCGCCACAGGTGTGGCAACGCATCCCGGCAATTGTGTCGAAGAAGAAGAAGAAGGAAATGTCTCACTGACTGTGCAATGCAACGATGACAATGAACATGTATGGACAGTCACGAATAATTCTAATCATCATTGGAATAAAATCCGGTATAAATGGCAAGTAGACGGGGGTGAATATAGTGAGACATGGCAAGAGGTCGCCCGAGGATCCTCCGATTCTTTCACAACAAATTCCAGTGCGCAAACAGTGAAAATAAAGTACCAGGTAAGGCGATGCTTGTTCATTGGTTGTTGGTGGGATGAAAGTGAGTTTGTAAGCCTTACATCTGAGAGTTGTGAGTCCCCGCCAGACTTAAATATCCAAATTACCACTGTAGGCGAGGATTGCGATAATATCCCTGTTTCAATCACTATCACCAACAACGGCAACCTTTCGGCTCGTAATGTTCAGGTTGAATTGAGAATTGATGCTGGCCAAAATTATGTAGAAAGCATAACCCAGCCTTCTTCGATTTCTGAAATTCCCGGTGGAGAAAGCAGATCAACCACTGCGACCATTGTCACAGATCCCTCCATGTGGTATTCAGCAATCGGTCAGGAGATTCACTTCACTGCATCTATTCTTGGTTTTACTGCTGACACCGCAACAAGCTTAGGTTCAGAAGAAAACTGCTGTACGCCGCCACCTGACGATCCGTACAGCGACAGCGGCATTGCAACGCATCCCGGCAACTGCTCAGCACCAGCGGTGGGAATAACCACCAGCTGCGTCTATGAAGACGACACATCAAAAGCTGCCATCACAATTAATTACAGCCAGGCTGAAATAGCCAGCCTTGGCTATAATTTCACCGGCCATTCCTCTGATCCCAATGATTACAATACAAATACTTATGGATCCATCATTCAAACTTCACTTTCAGGAACAATTTATGTTTCCTGGGTGGGTGCCCCTGGATATGCAGATGGCAGTGGCGAATTTGTTTTCAATGTGGAAGCTTGTGAGCCCACATCCGTCACTATCACCGAAAATTGCACATGGGACGGCACGTCCATCAACACAGTGACCATTAACTATGACAGTAATAAGATTGCGACGGTCTACTACAACTTCACTGGCAACGCCAGTGATAACAATGAATACGATGGCGCCCCGATCTCTGCCTCTTCTGCAGGCACGATCCATATCTCCTGGATTGGTCAAACCGGGTATGACGATGGTAATGACCAATTCGACTTCGATGCAGAAGGCTGTGAACCCACTTCCGTCACTATCTCCGAGAACTGCACATGGGACGGTGCTTCCATCAACACAGTGACCATTAACTATGACAGCAATGAGATTGCGACGGTCTACTACAACTTCACTGGCAATGATAGTGATAACGTTGAATACGATGGTTATCCGATCCTCGTCTCATCTGCAGGCACGATCTATATCTCCTGGATCGGTCAAACCGGATATGACGATGGCGATGACGAATTCAGCTTCGATATTGAAAGTTGTGAGCCACCAAACTTAACAATCACAATAGAAAGTGTTGGCTCAAGCTGTGAAGATATCCCGGTTGTGATCAAGGTTACAAATAACGGCGGCAAAGCCGCAGTCGATGTTGATGTCAGAATAAGAATAAAGGATCCTTATAAGAAATACGTCGACAATATTGAAGACAGATTCCCAAAATATGACTTCACCTTTGCTGAAGTCCCGCCCAATGGCGGCTCAGTAACCAGAACAGTGACCATTTACACAAAGCCAGAAATATGGAAGCCTGCACCTGCCGGCACCGAGATACGTTTTTGGGTCAAGATTTTAGAATTTGAAGCCGACACTGCCACAGCCCCTGAACCGGACGAGAATTGCTGCCATAATCCCCACAGAGCAGATGGTATCGCTGTACATCCTGAGACCTGCCTTGCAGAGCTAACGCTAAGCTTTGGATGTGAAGATGATTACAGGCATAAATGGACCGTTAACAATCCAAACGACATTGACGTTTGGTACATCTGGGAAGCAGACCCATCACCCCATGGCGCCATCGAAGCCAATAACATCTATACTTTGATCCCAGCTGGAGGCAACGGCATATTCTATACAAGCAGTCCATCACAAACAGTTACGATAACTTACAGGTTCACGAACACCTCCTCTGCTCCCACTTTCACGGCCACCGCCGCTGCTGAAGCTTGTGAAATCCCACCATCTTACACCGTGGAATGCCAAATGGTCAATGGAGAATTCAAGCACGTCTGGACCTTTACCAACCTCAACAGCTTCCCGGTGCGTGTAAAAATCGTCGGCGAGTATTCAGACGGCACGAACTTCAGACTAAATTACCAGGCGATACCGGCGGTACAGAATGGCGGCGAGTTAATCCGATATACTGATTATCTGGCTCATGAATCCGTAACAATCTACTACAAAGCCAAGACGATGAACGGTATCACCGAAACAGAACATACCATTCACCATGGTGATGAAGCAGCTTGCGAAGTTGACATGAGTATATCGATCGAAGAGGTTGGATCCAGCTGTGAAGATTTTGAATTTGACCTGACGATTACGAATAACTCAACCGAATACGCTGCTTCGAATGTGCTGGTTACTTTCCAAATTACAGGCGGTAATTCTTATTACTCAAATCACACTTTCTCACCCAACCCGCCAGCATTTGCCAGTATCCCGCCCTCAGGAGAGGAAACAATAACAATTTCCTTTGATATCAATGAGACAGCGTGGATACCTGCGGCACCCGGCACAAGAATCGAATACAACGCCAGTGTCAGCGCCGATCAACCGGATTTACTGCTAACCAACAATCAAGATACCAGCTTTGTGGAACGCCCAGAAGGCAGCTGTGAGAAAAGCGGCCTTGCCATCGAGGTCACCGCTGGCGAAGGCGGCTGTGAAGACTTCACCTTCGACATTACAGTGACCAACGACGCCCAGTTCACCACCCTGACTGCTGTTGACCTGACAGTCGAGATTACTTCAGGTACAACATATCTTTCAGACTTTACAGTAAACCCCTACCTTGAAGAGAACTTAGGCGACATGGCACCAGGCACCTCCATCACCAAAACCCTGACCGTGGACACCAATGAAGCCCTATGGAAGCCGGCCCCAGCCACCTCATCCATCGCCTTTGACATCCTTGCCATATCCGATAACGGCTTCTCAGCCGAAGAATCTGGTGCGGCTGAACACCCTGGCGGATGCAGGATCAACCCAGTAGTGGATTATAAATGCCGGGACTATGATAACAGTCATATCTGGGTTGTTGAGAATCCCAATCCCTTCCCAATCGAGTTCTCCTGGAGGTTCGACACAGACGCTGATTACAGCATAACCTGGGAGACGATCGCTGCGAACAGAACCTTTGAATTCACACCCACATCCTGCCTGCAGCAATCCCTGACAATCAAATTTAAATACGGCAGTGAATTGGAGATTCCACTTGAAACCGTCTTTGCTGAAGCATGCAAATTCGACGGCCTGGATATTGAGTTCCTTTGTGGTTACCCATCAGATACTGCTCTCTTCTGGGAGGTTGAGAACCCCTTCGAAGACCAAGACCTGACATTTACATGGAAGGTGAATGGTTCCACGGAAAAAGGCTCTGAAACTGTACAGGGTGGAGGGTCGATCACTTTCACAACCAGCCTTGGCCAGAAGACAGTCATCATCTCCGTGAGCGGCAATGAGGTCGATCGGGCCGACAGCGGAGATTACTGCAGGTTCGACCTTGGTCTTAATTACGTCTGTTTGGATAATGGCAGCCACTATTGGACCGTCTCCAACAGCAACAATTTCAGTATTTCTTACACGCGTTACGTAGATGGTGTCGCACAAGGTAAAGAAACTATTCCGGCTGGTGAGACTCAATATTTCACTACCGGCAACGGCGAGCATACAGTTACACTGAAACACCTTGACGAACCCTTTGGTCTGAAGGTGGTTAATTCCCACGCTGAAAATTGCGAAATACCGCCCCCACCATCGTCTCAGTCATCGCCGCCCACTTCCGCAACATTTACCTGCCCGCAATGGATTGTGTTCCACACCTGGCGAGATGGCAATGTCGAAATCTATCGCCTTGATGGCGTTGAGGGCATTGGAGACTACCAGCTTGTAAACTTATCAAAACATGAAGCGGCGGATACATGTCCGAGCCGTTCATTTGACGACGAATGGATAGCTTTCCAGAGCGACCGCGATGGCAACAACGAAATCTACTATACTGACAATATGGGCAACAGCCAAATCAGGCTGACAGATAATGAAGCAGAAGATATCAACCCAATGTTCGGACCGGATAACATCAACATAGTCTTCCAGAGCGACCGCAACGGAAGCTGGGATCTTTACATGGTTAACCGGCTGACAGGCGAGGAAACACAATTGACGGATCATGAAAATGATGAGATCAACCCCTTCTTCTCCTATAACGGAAACTATCTGGTTTTCGAAAGCAACCGTAACGGCAACTGGGACATCTTCCTGCTGAACCTGGTCACTGGAAATGAATATCAAATCACAGATGGTGACGGCGATGAGATTTATCCCGCCCTTTCCCCCAACGGCCAAAAGGTCGCTTTCCTCACACAGGTGGACGGCATCTGGGATGTGTTTGTAATTGGCATCGATGGGCAGAACCAGATTCAAATCACCGACGCAAATGGCGACTCCTTCAATCATGCCTGGTCACCGGATGGCACACGCCTGGCCTATCAATCTGATCGTGAAGGTAATATAGATATTTACAGCTACGACCTCATGAACAACACCGAATACCGGGTGACAGATAATCCCGGTTCGGACATCGGCCCCACTTGGGACTGCGGCGGCACCTACCTTGCCTTCACCACGGTCATTGAAGACAAGCAGCCCGACATCTA
The DNA here is from genome assembly GCA_048615215.1 of Candidatus Brevefilum sp. Taxonomy (GTDB): domain Bacteria; phylum Chloroflexota; class Anaerolineae; order Anaerolineales; family Anaerolineaceae; genus Brevifilum. Next base: position 3,776 of record JBMCLF010000065.1, on the reverse strand, counting down.
TCGGGCATACTGGAAGGGCGGCGGATTTAGCTATCTGACGAATCATCTTGAAATAGATGAGTTGTCCGAATGGTCACCTGCGAAGGAAACCGCAAGCCGAGGACAATAAGGACATCACATCCAACTCATAAACACTCCGGGGAGGGCTTGTAAGCCGCCCTCCCCATAAAATATTCTTTATGTATCATTGAAGCACGTAAATGAGAAAAAGTTAAAATCACCTTATGGTATCGGTATGCCTTATCAATAAAATGGCAGCTGGCTTGAATTAACAATAGTCCTCACTATTGATCCCAGGGACAGGATGAAAGTTTCCTGTCCCTGGATGATTTAAACCAAAACTGATAACGACTCAGGTACTATAGTGTTTATACTTATTTGTCAGCAGTGTTGGTGCACAGAAAGAAATTCTGCACCATCATTTCCAATCGGATAATATAAATATCCTTTGTACATTTTCAGTTCTCAATGTCGTAGGGTGTGGTCCTCTTTTGACTTCACCATACGTTCATTTTGTGTGGTGAGCCCACATTGCATTTCAATCGAAATATCAATTGTATTCTTAGACCCATATTAAGTTTTCAGGTCTGAGCATTTGGCTAATTTAAAATAAAATGCTAATTATTGAATGTTCAGTGCTTCCCCTGCTAGTTTCTCAATCACACCCAGCACTGCTGAATTATCCAGTTCACTCATACCCATTTCGAGCATTGCATTGAACAATTGTGTATCTACAGCAGCGGATGGTAGAGGAATACCATACTCCCGTGCGGTATCCATCACGATTCCCAGGTCCTTTGCCTGCATATAAGCCTTAAAACCTGGTTCCCGGTTGCCTGAAAATAAACGCTGGGGCTTGTTATCTAATGCCCAGCACCCCGCAGCCCCTCCCCGGATAGCTTGAACGACCTTTTGTGGATCCGCGCCGGCTTTCTGTGCCAAGATCAGCAATTCGCCCATGGCAACCATTTGGGCGGCAACCATCACCTGATTAGCCGCTTTAGCGATCTGCCCGTCTCCCAAACCACCAACGTGTGTGATCGACTTGCTCACCGCTTCCAAAACGGGTCGGATCACTTCCAGGGCATTGTCAGGGCCGCCTACCATAATTGTCAACGTCCCTTCAATGGCCCCGACATCCCCACCGCTAACAGGTGCATCTAGCATCACCACACCTTTTTCAGCAAGTTTCGCCCCAACAGACCGGGCAGTGGCAGGTTTGATCGTTGAATTATCCACATAAATTAAACCCTCATGCGCCCCCTCGATGATGCCTTTTTCGCCAAGTGCAACAAGCTCCACATCCGGCGAATCCGGCAGGTTCGTAAAAACCACATCCCCCTGGCTGGCGACTTCTGCTGGAGAATGCGCTCCGATAGCCCCTTCACTCACCAGTTCGTTCACACTCTGGCGGCTGCGGTTATGGACCACTACTTCGTAACCTGCCTTCATGATATTGCGTACTATGGGTTTGCCCATAATTCCAAGCCCAATATATCCAATTTTCAAATCCATATGGTTTCCTTTGAAATATCAATAAATTTTAACAAACGATAAGCCAGTCTGCCGTTAAAGCTTACTCGTATACGCGTCCGGTGAATCTAAAAAAGACCGGTACAGCTTAACATGTTCAACCGCATCATATTCCATCGGCTGGGGAGGTGAAAAGTCGAAATTAAGCAATTGCGATCCAGGAATAGCCATCAAAATCGGTGAATGCGTAGCAATGATAAATTGGCCGCCCTGTTCAACCATAGATTTGATCATTGAAATTACGCCAAGCTGGCTTAACGGTGAAAGTGCCGCTTCAGGTTCATCCAGCAGGTAAAGACCTTCCGGAACAAAGCGCGATTGAAAAAGGGCTAAAAAGCTCTCCCCATGCGAAAATCTGCCCAAATCACCGCCATATCGGGAATCCAGTGCTTTTAGAGAAGCCTCAATTGGTGTCTTTGCCAGAGTTCTGGCATAGTCAGAACGGTCTTTGAATTCAATCTCAATCTTTGCAACTTCATCCGCCAAGGACTTGCGCGTCGCACGGTTTCGCTTGATATAACCAAAGAAATCTTCTGCTCGCAAGAAAAATCCACGACGAGTGCGCTTATTCCAGACAAGTTTCATCCGCTCTGCCAATGGCTGCACGCTTGACAATGTCACATCCCGAGTGACGTCCTCGGTGCCAATTGCAATTGATCCCGCAGCGATTGCAAGCGCTTCCAACAACGATGACTTTCCTGTGCCATTTTCCCCTACAAACATTGTCGCCGGCGTTGTAAATTTCATGGCAGATAAATTTTCCAAAACCGAAAGATTAAAAGGAAAACAACTCTTTGCTTTCTGAGTCTTGTTAAATAAAACCTCTCGAAGATGGATCAAATTCTTTCCTTTTCCGTTGAACAATTTAACAAATTTTATACGATAAGTTTTTTAACCATAATCGTAACAAAAATGAGCCGTCCTGAAAATGACGGCTCATTTTTTAAATCAATTATTTTAATTTGTCAGTCAATAACTGGATCGTTTGCAATCACATCTACACCATTCATTAAATTATCACTGACCGGGCAGCGTTTTTTGATGAATGCCATAAATTCATGCACTTTTTCTTCAGATGCAGAAGTCTTGATATGCGGCGTAAAACGGACTTCCTGAAAACCATTCCGTACACCCTCAGCTCCACGCAAGAAACCATCCGGGTCCAAATCGCCCTCCAGCTCAACCCAGAAATCTTCAAGATCTATCCCTTGAGCCTTTGCAAAAGCCGCGGCGACGATCGTCAGGCACGACCCTAAAGCCGCTAAGAGTGCCTCTACTGGGTTCATACCCGTATCGGTACCGCCCAGGTTCACGGGTTCGTCCATGCGGATAGTAAAATTACGTACGGTATTATCAACCTGCAAACCTTCCACGAGCTTGCTTGTTGCTTTAAATGTTGCAATAGGCATAATGTCTCCTTTTGAAGTTAAATGTTTATTTGTGAAGTAATTCACTAATATAATATATACCCTATCAGACCTATATTGTCAAATATGAACAGGAAATTACACTAAACATTAAACAGATAATTGCAAAATAATCCAGTAAATCAGTGTCATCTTTAAAACAAAAATCCTGGAGTGTATCCACCGTCCAGGATTTTATAATTATTTGTTTTGTTTTATTCGTTGCGGTGGACCAGCCCCTGTTCCCAGGCGTACACGGCTGCCTGAGTCCGGTCAGCTAACTGAAGTTTGCTGAGGATATTGCTCACATGACCCTTGACCGTGTTCTCACTGATGAACAATTTCTCTGCGATGTTGCTGTTTGTCATACCCCGAGCGATCAACCGCAGCACTTCCATTTCACGGTTCGTCAATTCTGTGAATGGATTGAAAACGGACCCCTTCGCACCATTAATCTCCTGGATCACGCGCTCAGCCACCCGAGGGTGCAGCACCGCTTCTCCCCGTGCTGCCTTTCTGACAGCATCGGCCAGTTCTTCCATATCTACATCCTTAAGCACGTAAGAGATAGCCCCTGCCTGCAGCGCAGGAAAGATGAATTCATCCTGGTGATAGGACGTGAGGACAACGATCTGAGTTCTAGGTGTGATGTCTTTGACCCGGCGAGTGGCCTCCACCCCACCAATCCCGCTCATCACAAGGTCCATCAACATCACATCTGGCAGATATTCCATTGCTGCCTCGACAGATTCTTCACCTGAAGACGCTTCGCCAATGACCCGAAAATCAGGCTGTGCGTCAAGATAGGCTCGCAAACCCTGTCGAACCACTTCATGG
>JBMCLF010000064.1:0-8804 GCA_048615215.1 Candidatus Brevefilum sp. | reverse complement strand
TGGAAAGTGAAGACCTGCCGCTAGAAAAAGCGCTGCAACGCTTTGAGCGGGGACAGGCTCTGGCAAAGCGTTGTGGCCAATTGCTCGAAGAAGCAGAGCTGAAAGTCCAGCAGCTTTCCATGGAAACTCCCCCCACATCAGAAACGGAAGACTAATCATGCCGATCAGTGGGATTTTAAAAAATCCGGTTTTCTTTGCCTGTCTCCTCGCCTCCATCATGGCACAAATTCTCAAGCTCCCTCTGGAATACCTTCGGACGAAACAATGGGACTGGTCGCTGATCTTCGGAACGGGCGGGATGCCCAGTTCCCATTCTGCGGTGGTGACTGCAGCTGCGGTCAGCGTCGGTCATTATGTTGGGTTTGATACGCCTATGTTTGGCCTGGCCTTTGCCATTGCAACTGTCGTTGTATACGACGCCACCAATATCAGAAGACAGGCTGGCTTTCACGCCCAACAGATCAACCGCATTGTCAAAGAAGTCTTCCAGGGCAAGGTTAAGCCCGTTAAGGAACTGCAAGAACTGCGTGAGGTTCTGGGCCATTCCTGGGCTGAAGCCCTGGGCGGGATTGCACTGGGGATTTTGGTGAGCATGTTTACCTGGTGGATCTGGAGATAGAGGCATTTTTTCTTTAACCACCCACATCACCGCAACGAAAATACTTGTGCCGCTGTCTCATGTCCTGTTTTTTTTATTAAAAACAACAAGAGGGGAAATTTACATGTTTCATGCTTCAAAGGAACCAAAAAGTTACTGCCAGTTTTCTTCCCTTTAGATTATGAATAATATTTGAATTCTTCAGGATGACAATCATATTACCCTGAGAAAAAATTATAAGAAATCATCCGGTTCAAAATACCAATAATCCGCTTGATTTCGTTTATTTCTGTCTCACTTTGTTAATCAGCGTTCTCGCCATCCCCCGTAATTCAGACATTTTCAACAGCCACATTATCCCCAAATAAGCGCTCAGCCCCAAAACCAGTGCACCGACTACAACCACAGTCCTGGAACCTCCATCGAATGCTGCCTGCCAGCCAAGCACCACACCGCTCATCAGGCCCGTACCCAGCAGCGAGATGCCCACGCCCCGCCAAATGTGGCCGCCTTCCAATCCCTTCAACCGATTGCGCATCAAAGCAACCAAAACAATGCTCTCCAGCGCGGTTGCTAACGAGTTAGCTACTGCCAGGCCGCCGTGAGGCATCCACCCTATCCGTTCAAACCACCCAGAGAATAAAAGGCTAAATACAATATTCAATCCCATGGTGATCACGCCCACAACCACCGGAGTTCGTGTGTCATGCATCGCGTAAAACGCTCGGCTGAGGATCTCAACCAGGGCATGCCCAACCAGGCCAGCAGCGTACCACAGCAATGCCCAGGCCACCAATTCCGATGATCGGGCGGTGAAAGCCCCACGCTGATAAAGCAGCGATACTAACGGCATACGCAGCAAGATCAAGCCAGCTGACGCTGGAATAGCTAAAAATAGAACCGCTCTGAGCGTTGAAGCAAGAGAATGGCGCATCTCCACCAATTCTCCCTTTGAAACTTGGGCAGAAAAAGTTGGCAATGAAGCGATCGCTGCTGATTGGGCCACTGCCATCTGCGGCATCATCATCAAAGAAAACGCCAAGGTAATTGCTGTCACACTGCCTTCAGGTTGCCCCAGTGCAATAATTGTATTGACGATGAAATTCAACTGCACCACCGCAACGCCCAATAAACGTGGGCCCATCAACCGAAACACCTTAATCACGGCTCTGTCTCTCAAGCCCAAAAAGAGATGGTAAGCACGCCCCTTCAACCGCCATAAGACGGGAAGTTTGACCAATAGATGCATCAATGCACCTGCAACCACCCCCATCGCCAATCGTTGAACGCCCCAGGTTTCAGGCAGCAGGACTGTTCCCAAGATCATCCCGATCGAATACATAGCCGGTGCGATAGCCGGGATGAGAAAGATCTGGTGAGCGTTCAGAATCCCCATCACGATCCCGCTCAAGCCAAATATCACCACAGAAGGCAGCATAATCCGCAGCAGCCTGACCGTCAACGCTTCCTGTACCGGATCAGACCCAGGAACCAAAACATACAGTCCATCCCGCACGATCTGCGGCGCGAAGATCCACGCCAATGTTGAAATCAAAACCAAAGCCAAAAGGACCAGGTTGACCACACCGGATGCCAAACGCCAGGCGCCTATTTGATCTTTTTTAGTCAAAAACCCGGTGAAAGTCGGGATAAAGGCCGAACCCAAAGCGCCGCCCGCCACCAAATTAAAAAGCACTTCCACAATCCGATTGGCTGCGTTAAATGAGTCGAGTTGGGCTGATGTCCCAAAAGCGTTCGTAATCACAATCCCCCGTACAACGCCTACCAGGTTGCTGATGATAAAGGCAATCATTACCGTCCCGGCTGCCCGAGCAATCTGCTGGTTAGCTGTAGGTGTTGCTTTCGGTACGGGTTGGTTCATGCCTTTTCCTCCCGGCCCCGTTTACCGCGGAATTGCTGCCATAATTGTTGCTGTTCATCAGGGTTGAGTTCTCTCACCTCTTTTCCCCCAGCTGCAACCTGTTTCTCCATCCAGCTAAATCGTTCAAGAAAGTTGCTCAGTCGCGCCCGGAGAGCGCTTTCAGCATCCACCGCGTGGTGATAAGCCAGTGCAACCGTCGCTAAAAGCAGTTCACCTATCACCTGTTCTTTTTCACTTTGCTTAGCTTCAGCCAAAACACCTAGTTTTTGTTGAATAATTTCCAGTTTTCCCTGTTCAGATAGCAGGTCGAAATCCACCCGTCCTACCCTTTCAATAATCTCCTGAGCCTGAGAAAGGGCTGGCAATGCCCTGGGGACACCGTCCAGCAGCCCCTCCTTGGTGGAGGTGCCATTTTCGCCGCGCTCCTCCGCTTTGATGGCTTCCCAATTTCGGATCACACCAGAAACGCCGGATACTTTCACCTCAGAAAAGACATGTGGATGCCGGCGGATGAGCTTGCTTCCCACACCTTCGATCACATCATGGATATTAAAATCCGCGTTTTCCGTCGCAATCTGGGTGTGGAGGACAATTTGCAGCAGCAGATCACCCAATTCTTCCTGCAAGTCGGTCATATCCTCCCGATCAAGGGCATCCAGCGCTTCATAAGTTTCCTCCAGCAGAAAAGGTCGCAGGCTCTGGTGAGTTTGCTCTCGATCCCAGGGGCAGCCGCCTGGCGCTCGCAACTTCGCGATGATCTCTTGAAAGGATTCAAATGAAGATGTCGATGAAAGCGGGTGAACAAAAAGCGAACTAAGCAGACCGAGGTGAGAGCTGCGATCAATGGCATGCAGCGGCAGATCCTCCACGATTTCTGTTTTAGTTCCCGCGCCATGGATCAGCGTCACAGGATGTTCATCTGGATAAGCGGCCATCAAAGTCAACTTTACATCCGATGCCACATCACGAGAATAAATTTGTGCAACCAAGGCTGGTGACGAAGGCGGAAACCCAGGTGTCTGAGATATTCCAAACTGCATGGCGTCAATCAATACCATTTCTGGCAACGGGTCAATTCCTAAGGCGCAAAATGTCGGTTCAAGAAAGCTTAAGCCATGAATTACCCGTACAGGGATGCCTTCTGCTTCAGCCTGTTTTAAAATCTCAGGGCAGGTCGCCTCCGCCACAAATGGGTGCCCTGGAACTGCATAAGTTACCCCTTCAGAGTTGCGTCCCATTTCCAGGACACGCGCGATGATCTCATTATAGACTTTTTCAAATGACTCATGCTGTTCATAGATCGCATCAAAGCTAATGAGCTTCAGATGTTCAGGCAGCGTCTTGACCGTGGGATGTTGATTTGTGCGCAGGACAAGAGTATTGATCTGTTCCAGCCAATCGGTGGCCTCCCGGGTAAGCATACCGGGTTCTCCAGGCCCCAATCCCAGTAAGGTGATACCAGGTCCTTTTCCAGTCTGTTGTTCGTGATTCACGGTGCAGCCTTTCAATCGTGTAGGTAATTCAGATAAAAAACCTAAAGCACTAATATCGGATAACAAATCGATCCTAATATCCTCATAGAGACGCTGTTTTTGAGCGTTTCTAAGATAAAAACTTAAACAGCAAAATAACCATAACAGGAATTTTACAATAATTCAATAATTAATGATGAGGATATTGAATATCCCTGGTTTTAGTCAATTTCACCCAGATTTTCGATAAGGCAGACTGATGCGTCGTTTCTAACTATCATTTTTTCGAGACCCAATATTATCAAATTAAAAAGCGAAAAAAGGCTGTTCCAAAAAACAGGAGCAGCCTTTGATATTGAGAATAAATTAGACAAAACGCAGTTTCCAGCACTTGGTCTCCATAACCATTAATTAATCCACGATATGGAGGCCCGAGGGATTCCAGAAATTTCTGGAGGAAATTAACGTTTGGTGTAGGTTGGAGCCTTGCGGGCGCGTTTGAGTCCGGGTTTCTTGCGTTCCTTGACGCGTGGGTCACGGGTCAGGTAACCGCTGTGTCGCAACGGTGGGCGCAATTCCTCGTCCATTTCAATCAGTGCACGGGCAAGACCGAGTTTGATGGCATCCCGTTGGCCGGTCACGCCTCCGCCTGACACTTTGACCGAAACATCATACTTATCAGCCGGCTGATTGGCAATTTCAAAAGCTTCGACAATCTCTGGAGCGTCACCCAAACGGGTGAAATAGGCTTCAATTTCCTTATCGTTCACTACAAAGTTGCCAGAGCCTTCCATCAACCGCACACGGGCTGAACTCTCTTTTCGGCGTCCGATGCCTTCATGATATTTTATATCCATAAGTTCTTACTACTCCTCTAGCTCTACTAAGGCTGGTTCCTGCGCCTGATGCGGGTGATCATTTCCGGCATAAACATGCAGGTTTTTGAAAATCCTGCGGCCCAGCTTGTTGTGGGGCATCATACCCCGCACCGCATGTTCAATGACTCTTTCAGGATGTATTTCCAATTGCCGTTTCAGTGTAACTTCCTTGAGCCCGCTGGGATAATTGGATACACGGTAATATTTCTTGTTCTCCAAGCGGGTCGGATACACATCAATTTTCTCAGCGTTAATCACAACCACATTAGCGCCCGTCACCACACCCGGCGTGTAATTGGGTTTGTGTTTTCCCAATAACAACTGGGCGATCTTGGTCGACAGGCGGCCCAGATTTTGCCCTTCGGCATCCACCAGGAGCCATTCTCGTTCTACTTGTCCTTTAGGTACAAATGTTTTTCTCACTGTCAAACTCTCCATCATTCAAAGATCTTCACACCAGGCGTTTTCGCCTGAAAATGAAATCTATCTTGAAACTCGCTAATAAATTACTTCTTGCAAAAACAGACCTTCCGCTGGAGCTAACCCGGTCATATCCATTTTGCCAGATTTAAGGCTTTCTCCAATCAGACTTACTGCTGCCTCTCCCTGGCCGATTTTAACCAGCGCCATTGTAATACGGCGTACCATGTGATAAAGAAATGCATTGGCTTGAATATCAAATTGATACTCTCCACCATTTTCACACCATGCTGCCAAATAAACCTCACGCACCGTCGCTCCACCAGGGCTGGTAGGGCTCCCGAAAGCCGCGAAATCGTAAGAACCAATCAGGTCTCTGGCGGCATCGTTCATGCGGGTAATATCAACTTCCGGCCAGACTCGCCAGGCAAAAACCTCTCGAAGAGGGTCTCGCACCGGGTGACAGAACAGATGATACCGGTAATGCCGGGCTTTCGCATCAAACCGGGGATTAAAATCATCAGGAACTTCGGTCACGGATTGAGCGCCCATGTCACTTGGGAGATAATAATTGAGGGCATTCAGCAGGTCTTCGGTGGAATGATTCCAATCCAATTTACAGCTGACCACCTGCGCCCTTGCGTGAACACCAGCGTCCGTGCGTCCAGCGCCCTGAATGCTGGTTCCCCTCCATCCAAGTTTCCTGAGCACGGCTTCAAATTCACCCTGAACGGTGCGCTCATTAAGCTGCCGCTGAAAACCAGCGAAAGCTGAGCCGTCATATGCAAGAATAACTTTGTAATGTGCAGTTCCCATCCGGCAAGTTTATCCGGCGGGCTTACTCTTCAACCAATTCAATCAACGCCATCTCAGCACCATCACTGCGGCGTGGTCCCAACTTCAGGATGCGGGTATAACCGCCGTTGCGGTCCGCATAACGTGGGCCAATATCATCAAATAATTTCTGAATGAGCGGGCGGCTGCCGTTGCCCAATTCAGCTGCTGCTTTTCTGCGGGCATTTATCATTGATGCTTCTTCAACATCCTGGCTGTTACGTGCTAGAGTGATTAGTTTTTCAGCATCCGCCTGTATATATTTTGCCTTGGGCAGCGTGGTTTTGATGCGTTCATACTCAAACAGCTGGCGGATCATCGTCTTGCGCATGGCTTCGCGATGGCCACCTTTGCGATTGAGATGGTGTTTTTTTACTTTGTGTCGCATATTATTAACTCTCCGTTGTTTCTTCCACTTCCTCTTCTTCCAGGAAGCCTTTTTCAGCCATTTTTTCTTTCAGTTCGATCAGGCTCTTTTCACCGAAATTACGGATAGCGAGGATCGCTTCTTCACCCTTGCCCAGCAATTCCAGAACATCACCAACAGTGGTGATCCCGGTTCGCTTAAGGGAATTGAAAACCCGCACGGTAAGGTCAAGGTTTTCGATCGGCATTTCAGCAGTCTCGCTGCTCACACCTCCTGGTGCTGCAGTCTCAGCCTGTTCGATCGGGACAGAGAGCATTTCTTCACTGATGCCAGCAATAAAGCGCAGATGGTCGATCAAGATCTTCGAAGAATCGCTCATGGCCTGCTCGGGTGAAACGGTCCCATCCGTCCAGATTTCCAATAAAAGACTGTCGTAATCTGTGCTCTGGCCCACTCGGGCAGAACCCACCGTCCAGTTCACCTTGCGAACGGGGGTAAAGATCGCATCCACCGGCAGTTCGCCTATCGGCAAATTATCGTTGCGTTCGTTGGCCGGAGAATACCCGCGGCCCAGCTCTACAGTCAGATCAATCTCAAGATCAGCCTTTTTGGAGTCGGCGGTAAACAGATACAGATCCGGGTTGATAATCTCAACCTCAGGAGGACAGATAATATCCGCCGCCGTCACTGTGCCTTCACCGCTGACTTCCAGGTGAAGGTGAGCAATATCCACATCAAACAAGATCATGCGCAACTGCTTCAATTGCAAGACCACATTGATGACATCTTCCCGCACACCTTCAATTTCACTGAACTCATGCAGCACATCCGTAATTCGAATGGATGTGATCGCCGCACCTTCCAGCGAAGATAATAGAACACGGCGCAAAGCATTACCAACAGTGGTACCGAAGCCTCGTTCCAATGGGCTGATCGCGAATTTACCATAGTTACGGGCTTCTGCCACCCGTTCTACTTTCGGTTTTACCATACGAATTTTTCCAGTCACGTCATACCCCTTACCTGTGCATTATTTGCACGATTATCGATCAGCATTATCGTGAGTAGTACTCAACAATGAGCTGCTCGTTCAAATTACCATCAATCTCAGCCCGTTCGGGTAAACGGATAACACGGCCAGACAGATTGTTCAAATCTGACTCGACCCAGGCTGGTGGTGTGCGAGTTTCTTCAGCCTGCCGAAGCGTTTTGAAATAATCGCGCTTCTTTGAGGTTTCGGTCACTGCAATCACATCACCGGGCTGGACAATGGTCGAAGCGACATCATTGCGCCTGCCATTGACCATAAGGTGGCCATGATTTACCAACTGGCGTGCCTGATTTCGGCTGTCTGCAAAACCCATTCGGAAAACAACATTGTCCAAACGAGTCTCCAGGACCTGAAGCAAATTCAAACCGGTCAATCCCGGACGGTTCTGAGCGTCGCGGAAGTAGCGCCTGAACTGACGTTCGAGCACACCGTAGATTCGTTTTGCTTTTTGCTTACCGCGCAGCTGGCGCTGGTAATCCGATTCACGGCTGCGACGACCGCTAAATCGGCCGTGCTCACCAGGGGGATAAGTCCGTCGTTCCACCGCACACTTGGGGGTGAAACAACGCTCGCCCTTCAAAAATAGTTTTTCACCTTCTCGCCGGCATAATTTGCATACCGGACCTGTATATCTTGCCATTACTTTCCTCTCATAAGAATTTCTAACTAGACGCGGCGTCTCTTTGGGGGACGGCAGCCATTATGCGGGACTGGCGTCACGTCCTCAATCGAACGGACGGTGATGCCCATACCCTGCACGGCGCGGATGGTCGCCTCACGGCCCGGGCCAGGACCTTTGACGATAATATCAACTTCCTGGATGCCAAAGCCCTGTGCGGTTTTCATCACTTGTTCAGTTGCCAATCGTGCGGCAAAAGGTGTGCTCTTCCGGGAGCCTTTAAATCCGGCTGACCCGGCGCTTCCCCAACATACGGTGTTTCCCTGTAAATCGGTCACCGTGATGATTGTGTTGTTGAAGGAAGCCATTACATGCACCTGTGCCGTAGACATCTGGCGCTTAACTTTGCGCGAACCTGATGTTCGCCGCGATCGTTGTGGTCTTTTAGCCATTGTTCCTCACTAACTCATACTCTCAGCCCACCCGATGATCCATCTTGCCGCGGGGTAGAAAGGAAGGAGAACCCAGACAGATCCAGCGGAGGGTATTGATAATAAATCGATTATTTCTTGCCGACACCTCGACGGCGGCCGCGACCGGCGACCGTCTTTTTCGGACCCTTGCGGGACCGGGCGTTGGTCTTTGTACGTTGCCCGCGCACAGGCAGGCCGCGACGATGCCGC
>JBMCLF010000063.1:0-8918 GCA_048615215.1 Candidatus Brevefilum sp. | reverse complement strand
GTGTCAGAGTCACCCGGTAGTGACAGGGAATGAAGGACAATGTCATCTTCGCTGACGACTCCCAGGACTCCAGTGGATGGATTCACAAAGGTCGCCAACCCGGTTTCAACTGAAAAGGCGGCAGATGCCCTCCAGGTTGCAGTTTCCCAGCGAAAAATCTGTATTTCATCTGTCAATTCCACCACCATACTTAGATGATCGCTTTCGGAAGAGAAAAAGAGTGAAGATTGAGACTCAGAGGGAAGGTCTTCGCTGGAGAGGTCAATCAACTCAATTTGCTCGAATTGCGGTTGATTGTAAATGGCCAGTTGATTTGAACCCTCAAGAACCGAAATCAACTGGTTGTCTGGCGAGAAAGCGATCTTCCTCTTCGCTTCGCAACAGGGTTATCAACCGAAAATCAAAACTGTCATACAGGTAGGTGCCAAGATCTGTCCCGACGGCAAGAAGGCTGGTGTCACCGGAAAGGGCGATGTCGTTTGGAGCGCCATTTCCCCAGACTGCCAGCAGATCAAGCTGATCGATGTTGTCTTGGTTTATTACGGATCGGCCTTTCGGGATAGGGGTCAGGCCTAAAGCGGGAGGCAGGGCTGTGGGTGTTAAAGTGGAGGTTGGGGAAGGCGTATAAGTTGGGTAAACTGTGGACGTTGGTGAAGAAGTCCTGGTTGGGCTTGGCGAGGGTGTTTTTGATGCCCGGTCCTGGCTGGGTGTGGGCGAGGGCAGGTCACTGGTGGGCTCAGCTTCCTGGCAGGAAGCTAAGGCTAAAAGCACCATCAGCAGCAAGAAAAAGCGGCTAAGCCATTTTTCTTTTGACCAGGTCATGGTCCCTCGCTTTTGGGTGTAATTACCACAGGATCTGTGCCAGCGTGAGAACAGGTGGTTCCATCCGGAAATGTGATATCTGTGCGCTCGTGTTCTCTGGTGATGGATAATCCTTGCCAATTTAGTTCCATCGGCCAGGGGAAAGGGGATTTTCCCCATACAGCCACTTTTTTTGGTGATAGAATTCGGACCCCGGCGATTTCAAGAAACAGCCTGATCGGAGGCAATCCTGAGATCGTGTTTTGTTTACTCAAAGGCCGCCCGTCTTTCACCTGGAAAAAAGGGTAGAACCCATCATATTTTCGCAGCCCGTTGGTGATCGTGGCCATCAATTTTTCAAATAACCGCGCAGCTGATTCCGAGCAGCCCTTTCTGGATAGTCCCTGGATGATCAGGGTGTTCCAAAGAACATTGACGGCAACTGCCAATTCCTCGGGCGGGATCCCGTCAAATGGATGCAATTCGGGGATTCCCATGTCTAATGCAGGCTGTTCCCAATCCAACCTGCTTTCAAGCAATGGTTGCAGGTGGTCTGCGGGAAGATGTCCTGACCAGACAGGTGCCAGGCAGGTGATATCCCCACCGGACAGATCGGCTGTTTCCAGGCTGATTTTATCATCGGAGGATAGCCCCAGAACCTTTATGGATTTCAGCGAACTGTAAAGATGTCGAGACGTGAGGTGCGCGCGTCCTGCGATCCAGCGAATTTCCCCGGGTTTGATGGCTTCCACCAGTTCATTGGCCCAGGCGTCCAGGCCTGTAAAGGTCAGATAGCAGACGCGTGTGCGTTCATCACAGGTGCGCAGATGACAGACCAGCCGTTGTGGGGGAGAGAATTTCCGGTCGATCAAAAATTCCTCTTTGCTTTGTGTATTCAAAACCTTCTCGCCCATAGGTGTGGCTTTGGACTGATAATCCCTGTATAAGTATGTTTTTTTCTCTTCGTTCCACATGCTTTTAAGGTGTTCTTGTAAATGCGTTTCGATTTTTCCGTAGCGTTTCGTAGTGTTGTGAGCTTCTAAGACTTCAGACATCTTTCTCAAAGAATGGACTTCCCGCATGAGCATGGCCAGCAAGGCAGGGCTTTCAACCGTCTGGATATCAAGCCCACAGCCGGTTTCCTCCCAGATATCAAATTTATACAGTCCCGATAAGGTCTGGCATTGATCAGGAGATTGCCAGGTGAACGGTTTGTTGAGTTTGTCTTCCGATTCCAAAAACAGCCAGGAATGTATTACATGACAAAGTTTCGGGAAAACCTTTTTTAGAAAACTCTCATCCTGATTGATTTCATAAATCTCGAGGCATAAACCTGCCAGCAGTGGAGGTTCCTGGTACGACTTGATATAAGGGGAGGCGTTTTGTTTTGCTAAAAGTTCTCCATTCGCTTCAATCCGATTGACAAATTTTATCACCAGGGAGGCCATTAAATCAGAGTGTTGGGGGAGAAGTACCTGGGACAGGTGATTCAAATCAAGTGTTGTCAGGTTATCTTCTTCTTCAATGTTTCGGGTGTTCAGTGGCGGCTGGTCCGGGAGCCGGTTTTTCACCACGAACGGATTTTCTTCTCCAGCGGGTTGATGGATGAAATTGGTATAAGGAATTGTCTGCGCCAGCCTGAAAGCGGCATCCCAATCCGGGTTTCCTGTTTGAATTTTTAGGGTTTGACGGGCTTGATCCATCAGGTGCTGCTGCATGGCCTGATGCCATGAATGAGACGCCATTCGCCTGGCGGTTTCCAAAGACAATTCCTGGGTATTCCTGGCGGCAAGGGCCCAGGTGGCGGTGTGTGTTTCACCGGGTGCAAGCTGCAGCGGCAGGGTGAGTGCAGGAAAAGGTGTGCTGGTGGAGGTTGGGCCGCCGGTCATAAACAATACCGGGCAGAGATTGCCGGCTTTTGCGGCCAGTATATGGTGCCTTCCTTCCTTCTCGGCACGAGTGCGAAAGCCTTTGCTCAGCGGAATAAGGTGAGAGATGAGCGCGAGTTGTAAAGACAGATTGGCCTCACTCTGGTTTTTGAGTGAAATCGTGCCGGCAAGGACCGTGGGTTCAGGAGTCAGCGCGTTGAATTCTACGGCCAGGCCGAGAGTAAACTCATATTCGATACGTAAAAAACCAGGTGTGTATTGAGTGACAGTGGGGATTTTTGAAAAATTCTGATCTTCATTAAGACGTTGGTTGTCTTTGAGAATTTCAGGAAAAACCTGAACGGAACGGGCTTTGAGCCCGTAGGTAGTGTAAAGATGGAAAGGATGGGAGTCAACGTGGTTGAGCACCAGCGACCAGACCTGGTCCTCCCCAAAGTTTTTTTCCGGCCAGTTGTTGGCTGCCAGGATGAAAGTCTTGGGGCTGTTTTTATTAAAGACGATCTTATCCATGTATCCATTTTACCAACAATCGTTAGCCTGGCCGGATAAGCGAAATTGATTTCAAAGTTGTGCCGAATCCCTCATTTCATGAGGCAGTGTATTATGGTATGAAAATAACGGGGGCGACGATTGCGTCACCCCCGATTATGTTCGGATAAGCGCGAGAGTAATTAGGGCAGTCGTATGTCAAACAACAAGCCCTGTGGATTAATGTCGGATGAACTTATTCCCGGTTACGGATGAAGCTATAAGGATAGGGATATTGGGGTTCGCTTACCTCATTAAGCATGTCCATTTGTTCATCGCTTAATTCAAAGTCTGCGGCGCCCAGATTGTCTTTAAGGTGGTGCAATTTGCTGGCGCCGATGATGGGAACAGTCACCCCTGAGCGCTGCATCAACCAGCGGAGAGAGACTTGTGCCACGCTTCGGTTATGCGCATCTGCAATGCTGCCCAGAACATCCAAAATTCGCCAGGTGCGTTCGTTGGCGTAGGCATTCCATGATTCAGACCAGCCATGTTCACTGGCTGTTTTTACCCGGGTGTCCTCGGGTGGGGCTACCATGTCACGGGTGTATTTGCCTGAAAGCCAGCCACCGCGTAAGGGACTCCAGATCATAGTCGCAATCCCTTCATTCCGGCAAAGGGGCAGCAGTTCCCATTCCAGTTCACGATCGAGCAGGTTGTAAAGGGGTTGAAGACTGACAAACGCCTCCCAACCATGCTGCCTGCTGAGGTCAACTGCCTTTTGAAGCTGCCAACCGGAGAAGTTGCTGGCGCCAATATAGCGAACCTTGCCGGAAAGAACCAGTTGATTCAGGGTGCTCAGCGTTTCCTCAAGGGGGGTGGCGCTGTCCCACATGTGCACCTGGTACAGATCAATATAATCCAATCCCAATCTTTCCAGGCTGGCATCTACGGCGTCCATGATGTGTTTGCGGCTCAACCCCTCATTATTGGGGTCGTCTCCCATTGCGCCACGAACTTTGGTGGCGATCACCATTTTCTCACGGTTCTTATCTTTCAGCCAATCGCCCAGGATGGTCTCTGAGGTACCTCTGCCATAGACATCAGCGGTATCAAAAAAATTCCCGCCCTGTTCGTAAAAGGTATCCATCATCTGAAAGGAAAGCTCTTTATCGGCTTCTCTTCCAAAGGTCATACACCCCAGGCATAATTCGCTGACTTTCAGCCCTGTCCTTCCAAAAAACTTATCGTTCAAGATTAACCTCCTTCTTTTTTAATAATTTTATGTGTATTGTTTGAAAAAATCAATTTTAAGGAACATATAGGTGGTTTTATACGTCTATGGAATGGATAGGAATTATGCTAGAATAATGCCATGATACAAAATCAATCACAGGACGAGGAAGCTAAGCAATCCAAGCAGCCTGAAGAGGCTCAGGATGCCGCACCTAACCGTCCGTTTATCGAAGATGAAGATACCCAGGAAATTTTCCTGAAGCCCGATCAACCTTCAGAGGATGAAAACGTCACTGAAGACGGTATGATTGGCGACAAGAAGGGTGTTGATTCCGGATGGGTGCATGAGACATCACCCAAACGCGAACATGAGGACGAAGACCTTGTTGAGGATAAAGGCGATACACCTTCAGGAGCTCATCCCACGCGCCACCCGACAGGTGCTCCCGAGGCGACGGGGGGCTGGTGGGCCGGAGGTCCTTTCGTACCGCTGGGGAGACTGGACGAGGAGCCTAACCAACCGACTCATTTCCAAAAGGAAGAGGAAACGCCAAGGTTGGAAAGAAATGAAAACCTCGGAGATGACGATGATCAAACACGGCTCTCAGACTCTCAGAGCACACGGAGGACGGACGAAGAAACCAGGGCCATCCCAGGGAAACCGGACGAAGACTCTGAAAGAACCAGAGTGATACGAAGTGACCCGGAAGACATAGCGGGAGCTTCAGATGATATCCCTACCATCCCGCCCCCTGATCTTCCACCGGATTGGACGCCGAGAAAACCAAACTTACCTCGATCGGTAAGTGAGGTTGATAATGAAGCAACTCGAGTGGTCTCTTCAGCTTTTCAACCATTGCAGCGTGAGGGTGAGAAGCAGGCTGAAAATTCCAAAAACCCCGGCGGCACACATCCGCAGAGAAAAGGCCGCCGCCCCTCAGAAACCCAGAGGCCAAAAAAACCCGTCAATGCCAAAAAAGGATGGGGCTGTTTGCTCAAGGTCTTCCTGGTACTGCTTTTTTTGTTGGTGTTGGGAACCCTGGTGATCGGATCGATCGGCATTTATCAATACTTCAGGATTTCATCTTCTCTTCCCGATGTAGCAGAATTACGGGAAAATGCGGCGAAATTTGAAACCACCCGTATTCTGGACCGTGATGGCAACCTGCTGTATGAAATCCTGGACCCCAACGCCGGACGCCGCACGTATGTGCCGCTGAAAGACATCTCGCCTTACATGATTGCGGCGACCATTGCAACAGAAGACAAGGATTTTTACACAAATCCCGGCTTTGACCTTTTTGCCATGTTCCGCGCATTATGGCAAAACTATTCAGCAGGGGAGATCCAATCCGGCGCTTCAACGATCACCCAGCAGCTTGCCCGGGCCCTGTTGCTGGATCCTTCGGAACGTTATAAACAAACCTATGAGCGGAAAGCGCGGGAGATCGTGCTTTCTTATGAAATCACACGGCAATATACCAAAGAAGAGATTTTAGAACTTTATCTGAATGAGAACTTTTATGGCAACAATGCCTACGGCGTGCAGGCTGCATCGGAGACATATTTTAATTCAAATGCCGAAGCCCTTGACTTGATGCAGGCTTCATTTCTTGCAGGATTGCCGCAAGGACCCTCAGTTTATGATATTTATAACAATCGAGAGGCAACGCTTTATCGTCAGCGCTCGGTTTTGGTCTTGATGTACGAACTGAGTCAGGAAAGGGATTGTATTGATGTCGGTACCGACCGTCCGCCCATCTGTGTTTCATATTCAGAGGCGACCCAAGCCGGGATTGACCTGGCGAATTATAATTTTCCTGAGGTCCGGTTCAACATGACCTACCCGCATTGGGTGGTTTATATTCGCAGCTTGTTGGAAGAACAATTCGATCCACAAACGATTTATCGGAGCGGATTTACGGTGCATACAACCCTGGACCCTGATCTTCAGCGGGAAGCAGAACGGATCGTCTCTGATCAGGTTGCGGCGCTTGAAAACAATAACGCCTCGAATGGCGCCTTATTAGCCCTGGATCCCCAAACGGGGGAGATCTTTGCGATGGTCGGTTCGACGGATTATCACGATGACGAAATCGATGGCCAGGTGAATATGGTTTTGTCCCAAACCCGCCAGCCAGGATCTGCCATTAAGCCCCTGACTTATGTGGCGGCTTTTGAAAAAGGCTGGACGCCATCCACGCTGATTTGGGATGTGCCGACAGAATTCCCACCCTCAACAGACCCCTTTGATACTAACCCGCCGTATGAGCCGGTCAACTATGACGGCAAATTTCACGGTCCGGTGACAGTGAGGTCCGCCCTGGCCAATTCCTACAACATCCCTGCCGTGAAAGCATTGGAATTTGTGGGTATTTACGATGATCCTGACACGGCGTTTGAGGAAGGGTTGATTCCCTTTGCCAGGCGTATGGGAATTACCAGCCTGACCCGCAATGATTACGGCCTGTCGTTGACCCTTGGCGGTGGCGAGGTCAGCCTTCTAGAACTGACTTCTGCTTTTGGTGTTTTTGCCAATCAGGGACGCAAAGTACCCAGTGTTGGGATTACAAAAATCGTCGATCACACCGGTGAGGTGGTTTATTCTCATGAACCACCAAGCGGCCAGCAGGTCGTCCGGGTTGAACATGCCTACCTGATCACTGATATTCTTTCTGATAAGCAAGCGCGGGTGCCTATGTTCGGCACCAACCCGGTGATCAATCTGGCCTTTCCGGCAGCCGTCAAAACCGGCACAACCAACGATTTTCGTGATAACTGGACGTTGGGTTACACGCCGGATCTGGTTGTGGGCGCCTGGGTTGGAAATACGGACTATTCTCCGATGCAGAATACCTCCGGTTTGACCGGTGCTGGTCCGATTTGGGCAGATTTCATGACCTTTGGCATCAACGAACTCAAAGGGGGAACACCGACGCCATTTGTGCGTCCACCGGGTGTTGTTGACAGGGTTATTTGCACTGTTTCGGGAACCGAACCTTCCGAGTGGTGCCCGCAGCAGCAAAGCGAGATCTTCGCTGCTGATCAGCCCCCTGCACCGAAATCTGAAGATCTATGGAGAAAGGTAACAATCGATACCTGGACAGGCCTTGGCGTTTCAGATGCTTGTGATGAGTATACCGATCAAAAATTTGCGGCCAACGTGGATGATCCCTGGGCTGTGCGCTGGTTGAAGGACAATTCGCAGGGGCGCGCCTGGGCTGAGAAGATGGGTTTTTCGTCCCCATTGTTTTTTGTTCCGGACCGGAAGTGCCGTGCTGATGATCCTCGCCCGGTTATCACCCTGACCGGTATCGCTGAAGGGCAGCAAGTGAAGTCAACCCCACTTGAAATTCATGGGATGGTGACAGCCACTGAAAATTTCGATTATTTTACGATTGAATGGGGGCGAGGTGCGGAACCCCTCTCGTGGAAGGTACTGGTCGATCGCGAAAGTACGCCTCTGGAAACACCTGATAAAATTTATGAATGGGATATTTCAAAAGTCAAACCAGGGATTGTTACACTTAAAATTACTCTTCACAGCACTGAAGACACCTATGCGGAAAAACGCATCTCGCTCAACATCCAGCTTCCAACACCAACGCCGACACCCACGGATACACCAACACCGACGCCCACGGAAACATCGACGCCGACTCCCACGCCAACAGAGACCCCTACAACCACGCCAACAGAGACGAGTACAGCGACTCCCACATCAATCAGCACATCAACAGAAACACCCACGGCAACTTCAACGCCAACTCAAACCCCAACAACCGAATAAGTTTCTTTAATGGAAATTTGCGGTTTGGCTGCTCAATTCTTAGGGTGAATTTAACTTTTTTAGAATAAAGCGAGCTGCGAAGTTTGATATTCCGGTGGATCGGCTTTAATCTGTTCAACAAATAATTCTCGCGATAAGAGGGGATTGGCTTTAAGGTCCCTGACCAGGCGGAATTTGATTTCCATACAGTGCTGATCCATCTTTCCCCTCAAGACTGGATCGCGCTGTTTCTTGTATGCCAGCAGGTTTGCCCGGCTCCCCGGGAAAACCATCATCTTCATTTGAGCGTCATCCTCAGGTTTATTAAGATGTCTGTATATCATTGCTGAAGAGAAAACATGAAAGCTGAATTGTGGCTGCGCTTGGTCCTCCTCACACCAGAATATGGGATCCTGTCCGGTCACCTGGTATTTCAGGCGCTGGCCGATTGATTTAAGGAGATTTCGGATTTTCTGAACATCTTCTCTACGGGCTGACGGTTTTTCTGTAGCGCGCAAACGCCAGACATGCATTTCCGGGTCAATTAATTCAGCATAAGATTCGAGGCAGATCAAAACAAGACGTTCCCTTGGAGTGAACAATCCGGGAAAGGCTTGATAACTCAGAGATTTCACCTGTGAGGAGGAAATTGTCTCCTCAGAAATCAGTGCACGAACGATCTGTTCCTCGAGCCGGTCAATCAGTGCGGGTTGGGGGTCAACAGGCTCTTTAAGCCAGAATTCACCCGATTCGAG
>JBMCLF010000062.1:0-8983 GCA_048615215.1 Candidatus Brevefilum sp. | reverse complement strand
CAGAAATTATTGCGATCGATCCTCTGCCCAATACCGTTATTGATTTAAATCAGTCCATTTCGCTTCATTTTAACCAGCCGATGGATAAAAATTCTGTGGAGGCAGCGATCCATTTTCAGCCTGGGATTAGCGGTCGGTTTTCCTGGGAAGATGAGAAAACAGTAACCTTCACCCCCGAACAATCCCTGTCGGCTGGCGGTAACATTAATCTGACCCTGGATACCAGCGCTCAGGCCATGAACGAGCTGAATCTGCCCGAGCCCTTCGAGGTGGAATTTTCCACAGCTGAACCGCTGAGAATACTTCAGGTTTTTCCCGAAGATGATACCCAAGATGTAGACCCGCAAAGTGTGGTCTTTGTGGCATTTAACCAACCGGTTGTGCCCCTTGGCGCGGAATCCGAGGGACCGCCGGCCTTTACACTGATACCTGAGGTGCCGGGGAAGGGCGAATGGCTCAACACACACACCTACATGTTTACTCCTCAGCCCACCATGGACGGCGGTGCCGGCTATTCCATCCAAATAAACGAGGCCTTAGCAGGCGTCTCGGGGGCCTTAATGGATGAAGAACAGGAATTTGAGTTTCGCTTCATCACAAAGAATCCCAGGGTTTTATCCATTAATCCACGCGAGGATGAGCTTTTAAGCTTGAATGGTCCTATCCGGGTCGAGTTCAACGTTGCCATGAACCCTGAAAGCGTTGAAGCGCATTTTGATCTGCTCGCTCCGGGCGGCACACCCCTCAATGGAAGTTTTGAGTGGGGTGAAGATCATAAGACCCTGACATTTACGCCCTCAGTGACCCTTGGTCGCGACAGAACTTATACCATTCAGTTGCACGCCGGCGCTGAATCGTCCGGGGGGGTGCCCATTGAGAACGATGTGCGGACTAACCGGACAACTTACCCTGCCTTCACAGTCGATCCGCAGTCCGCACCAAAATTTTACGCTCACTATGGTCAATACGGGAGTTACCAGATTAACTTTTCCTGCCCGATTCAGCCTGATAATTTCAAAGATGCGGTTCAAATTTCGCCCGATGTAAACACACGTAGCGTGCATTTAAGTGAAGATAATACGACGATCAATCTCTCAGGCTATTTCCTGCCGGAAACGCAATACACTGTCCTTGTGGATGGTACAATGCAAGATGTTTGGGGAAACAATTTACGTGAAGACCTTAGTTATACTTTCTCCACACCTGCAGCAGAACCAAACATGAGCCTGGTGACTGGCCCCAGCAGCAATAATCTGGTGTTTGTCCCGGCAGTGTCATCCGAAGTTGTCTTACAGGCTACGAATATCAACACAGTCACGGTTGAAGTTTCACCTATAACGATTGACGACCTGGTCACCTTACTTCACCCGGATAATTATGACTATCGACAGGTTTTTTTGCCTGAATCGCTTGAAACGACCGTTCAAAACCTTGATCTACCCCGAAATATCAATGAAATTATCCGTTTGCCTTTAAGCTATGAAGGTGAGCCTTTGGCGCCGGGTGTGTATTTTTTGAGGATCGGTTCTCCAGATATCAACGAAGAATTTGCACAAAAATATCAGAAATATTTCCTGATTGTCAGTGAGAATAACCTGGTGATGAAGATTGGGCCTGAACATGCGTTGGTATGGGCTGCCAAGCTTGATGACCGCAGTTCATTGGTTGATCGTCCTTTGACGCTCTTTAATACCGAGGGTGAAAAACTTGCCAGAGGCGTGACGAACGAAGAAGGTATGTTTGAAGGGAGAATTGATCGATCTGGTGTTGTTAACACTAATTATTTCACCGTGATGGGTGAGCCAGGCAGTTCTGATTTTGGATTCTCGATCTCCACCTGGGGACAATCTTATGGATTATTTGAATCCGGAATACGTGTGGATACTTCGCCAGGGTTAAACGAGGCTTATATATATACGGATCGGCCGATTTATCGACCCGGGGACATGATCCATTTCAAAGCTGTTGTCTTTAATCGTGAAAATGGCCTCCCCGTGGTCTCAGGCTTAGATTCTGTAGATGTAACCCTAACAAGCGATGCTGGGCTTGCCGGCATACCCGGCCATGTTTATTCTGAAACCCTGGCACTTGACCGGTTTAATACCGTCGCTGACAGCATCCAGCTTTCAGAAGATGCCCCAACCGGATTTTATAATCTCAAAGTTGAAAAGGACGAAAAATTACTTGGAATCCTCTACTTCAACGTGAAGACTTACCGCAAGCCGGAAATTGAGATTGGACTTGAGTTTGGGCCAGATAACGCTCTTGCTGGCAAGACACTCGAAGCCAACCTCCAAGCGGATTATTTTTTTGGGCTGCCTGCTGCAGATCAATCTTTTTCGTGGTCATTGTATCGTGCAGACGCTGGTTTCAACCTTCCGGGATATCGGGTAGGCCCAGCTGGCACAGGATGGCTGGCGCATTCTTTGCCGCCTTACTCCCCTTTGGGTATGCGGGTTGATTCGGGCGAAGGACAAACAGATCCACAGGGCCAGTCGGATTTGACTTTCGCAACCGCTGATCTGGACCTCGATGCTCTACCCGAAGGTGGTACGCACGAGGTTAATCTCGAAATCTCCCTTCAGGATGAAGGTGGTGTACCGGTCAGTTTTCGTGATTCGGTAATGGTTCACCCCGAATCTTTTTACATCGGGGTTCAACCCGAAACTATTTTTGGGCGGGTCAACAGCGAGTTTAATTTTTCTATCCTGACGGTGGGTTGGGAAAAAGAGCCGGTTGGTGATGTTCCCATCAATGCCATTTTTGAAACCATCCGCTGGGAAGTTGAGGAAACGATGAATCCTGAGCGCCCTTACCGCTATATGCCAGAGACGGATCTTGTCGCCAGTGCCAGCCCGGTGACGGACGCGGAAGGCAAAGCGCGGATCTCTTTCACCCCTGAAACTCCCGGTACTTATCAACTTACGCTTGAATCTGGTGAAGCAGTCACACAGACGATTCTGTGGGTTGCTGGCGAGAGTTCTGCAATTTGGCCCAGGCAAGCACAAAATCAAATTCAGCTCATTCCTGATGCGGAAACGTACCAGCCCGGACAGTTTGCAAAGGTATTCATTCCCAATCCATTTAAAGAAGGCGGACGCGCCCTGGTCACTGTGGAGCGCGGCGAGATAATGCGCTCGCAGATCTTGAACCTTTCTGGCTCGGGGCAGACCTTTTCATTGCGGATTGATGAGGCCGCCATCCCCAATATTTACTTTTCTGTGGTCATCCTGGGCGAAGATGATGCGGGGCGTCCGGATTACCGCCAGGGTGTGATCAACCTGCCTGTGGCACCCATTACAAAAACTTTGGATGTGTCCCTGACGTTGGATCCGGGTGAAACCCAGCCCGGTGAAAATGTTTCAGCCACTCTTTCCGTTAGGGACGCGCAGGGCAATCCTGTTCAGGGTGAATTTTCTGTGGCAGCGGTGGATAAAGCATTGTTGTCAATAGTTGACAGCATCAGCCCACCTATAGTGGATGCCGTTTATGGCGAGCAGCCGCTCTCGATCCAGACCAGCACTTCACTGAAAACCTACGCCAACCAGCTTGCCCTGACCAACCTTGATCTTGGGCGTGGAGGCGGGGGGAGTGAAGAAGTCTTATCGACGATCCGTGAGGACTTCCCGGATACAGCATTCTGGGAGGCGGAAATCATCACAGGTACGGATGGCACATCTCGTTTATCAATTCCCATGCCGGATTCATTAACTACCTGGGTGGTGACCGTGCGCGGCCTGACGGAGGATTTCCTGGTAGGCGAGACGGAAGCGGAGGTTGTTACACAGAAAAAACTCATGATCCGGCCTGTCACACCTCGCTTTTTGGTACATGGGGATCGCGTGGAATTAGCCGCCGTGGTGCACAACAATACAGACGAAATTTTGGATGTGGATGTGTCTCTGCAGAGTATAGGATTTACTCTTGATGAGGAAGGCCTCCAGAATCAGCGTGTGAAGCTCAGCCCTGGCAGTCAATCAAGGGTTCTCTGGTGGGGGACGGTTGAAAGCCTTGAGGAAGTAGATCTTACTTTCATCGCCGCCTCAGGAAACCTTAACGATGCCAGCAAGCCGGTATGGGGTACCCTGCCTGTTTTACGCTATGTCACGCCGCTGGCTTTCAGCACTTTCAACCAGCTTACAGAAGAAGGTGAGCAATTGGAAATAATCAGCCTTCCGCCCGAAGCCGAACCAGATGCCGGTTCACTCTCATTAGAATTACAGCCCTCTCTTGCCTCGATGTTGATTGATGGTATAGAAGCACTGGAATCGGAGGGATATCAGGATTCACTCTCGATTCTTTCACGTTTGCTGGCAAATCTCAATGCTTATCTCGCGTTGCGCGAATTGGGCATGGCCTCCTCAACTTTGGAAGAGGATCTTGTCGTCCAGATTGAGAAAGATATTAAAACCTTACTTGACTCACAGCACATCGAAGGCGGTTGGGCCTGGTGGCAGGAATCGCAAAACCCGGACCCCTTCACCACAGCTTATGTATTGCTTGGATTGGAGGGGGCATCACAGGCGGGTCTGGACGTTGGCGTCCATTTCATTGATCAGGCCGCAAGTTACCTTTACAACCAGTTGATCTCACCGGGAGAGATTGCATCCAGCCGGGAGCTGGACAGGTTGGTCTTTCAGGTTTATGCATTAAGGAATCAGGAGATAGACCTCAGCGAAACCCTTGATGGTCTTTATGCCCGTCGATCTGAACTCAGTCCCTGGTCGGTTGGATTGCTAGCTTTGACCATTCATGATCTCCGACCGGCGGATAATCGTATGACCGTGTTGATCAACGATCTTGAAAACAATGCCCTGCGCACAGCGACCAGTGTGCACTGGGAAGGCGTTCAAGATTCCTGGATTCTGCCCGGTTCTTCCCTCTTCAACACTTCAGTGGCTCTTTACACGCTGGCACAGTTAGACCCTGCATCCACCAGCCTGACCCCTGCACTGCACTATCTGCTGGCCCACCAGGAGATGGATGGGGGATGGTCTTCGCGTTTTGACACCGCCTGGGTCTTGATGGCGATCGTGGAAACGCTGCAGGGCACCGGAAGCGCTCAGGCTGATTTCGACTTCAACACTCAATTAAATGATTTAGAGATTGCAGAAGGTTCGGCGGCCAGTGCGTTGCCCGTTGGCAGTGTGACAGCCGAAGTTCCAGTTGAAGCGCTGTATCCTGACTCGCCGAATGCCCTGCAGATCCAACGTTCTGCTGGGACCGGTACCCTGTACTACCGGATCGATCTGCAAACCTTCCAGCATGCAGCAGATGCTGAGGCCATCAATCGGGGAATCAGGCTCCAGAGAGATTACTATCCCGGTGGGTCTGATTGCCCGGGGAGTGAGGGTTGCGAACCGATTCAGGCCTTCAGGCTTGACCCATCCGATCCTTCCCAGATGGTCCAGGTGGCGCTGACCGTAACCGTGCCGCATGATATGTATCATTTCATGCTTGAGGAATTTATCCCATCCGGGAGCGAAGTGCTCGACGCGGGGTTGAAGACATCTGCTCTGGGTGGGGGGATGGCAGAATTGCAATACGATCCGCATGCGCCCTTCACCGGCGGCTGGGGTTGGTGGTGGTTTGATGGCCCCCGCATCTACGATGATCACCTGTTGTGGACAGCTGATTACCTGCCTGCAGGGACTTACACGCTTGTGTATAAACTGCTGCCGCTGCAGAGGGGTACCTACCAGGTGCTTCCTGCCCATGCCTGGCAGTATTTCTTCCCGGAAGTGATGGGCACATCGGCAGGGAGTGTGTTTGAGATTGAGTAATATCAGAGAAATAAAAATTTGGTTGTGGAAAACATACCAATAAGTGTTCATCACTTTCTTATTGAATCTGTCGGTTCATGAGAACAAAGACGCCCCAGTGTAATACACCAGGGCGTCCCGTGTTGTTAATCTAATCAGCAACCAATTATTTTATTTCTTCAAGAAATGCCTTCACTTCTTGTGCGATTAATTCCGCTTCCTCGTAATGGATATAGTGGCCAGTCTCAAGCTGCATAAGCCTGCTGACTGAAATCTCTGAAAGATAGTTCGTCTGTGCCTGCTTCCAACCTTGAGCAACATCCTCCTGACCTGCTGATACGAAAAAATACATAGGTGTGTTCGTTGGTGGTTCATTTTCTGCCACCTGTTTTGCATTTCCTTTTAAATAATCTATCTCATTTAACATGTCCTTGGATAAAGAAGTTCGATAGAATATTATCCTATATTCCCGCTTTTCTTCTTCTGTAAGCACATCTGAATTCATCAAAGGAAAAGAGGCTTCAAATTCAGAATCTGGCATGAGTCTTGTTAAGCCGATCCTCGATAAGAAGGCCATCGGATATAGTTGTTGTTTTTGAGGTTCAGGCATGACCATAAAGGTTTCTGGGGTTAAAGGATCCAGTCCAATAATGGCGGTTACTAAAGTTCAAAACTCATACAAACGCGAATAAAAAAATAGCATTGATTCTATTGAGCCTCAAGATCTCGTTTTAGTTTGAGCCCGAGATTGGGAGAGGGTTTCAGAAGTGGTATAAATCAATATTTCATTTTAATATAATTCATCAAAAAAGAAAATTCTCATTGTGAACTTTTTAGTGAGAAAATGGAATTAACTTGTGAAAAATGGGATCAAGGCGATTATAGTGAAGCCGAGAAATACCACAAGGCTGGCGGTGATAACTTCCCCGTGTCGCCGAACATCCGTCACATCAAGGAAGGGAGGTTCGCCTGTGATCTTGAGCAGCGGCCCAGCTTTCCAGGCGAAGAAGATCCCGCCAATGGCGCCGCCAATGTGCCCCATATTGTCGATATTGGTGCCAGGCATGAACCCATAGGTTAGGTTGATCATGAAGATCACGGCCAGGTTGAGGATGGATTGGCGAGTTCGTACAGGGCCGAAAAGGTTGCGGTTTTGAAAAATGAATATTCCTTCGGCGGCCAGAAGCCCGAAAACAGCGGTAGAAGCGCCCAAAGAAGGATTGGGGGTCAATACAAAAGAGAGCACATTACCGGCAAACCCCGAAAGCAGGTAGAGCAGCAGGAACCGGCTGTGGCCGTAATATTGCTCAAGTCTCTGGCCGATAACATACAGCGCATACATATTAAAGGCGATATGCAGGATGGAGCCATGCAGCAGGACGGGCGTGATGAAGCGCCAAACCTGTCCATCCATGATTAATGGGTTGATCTTGCCGCCAAATAAGAAAAGCAGGTCTGACCCTGTGCTGGATTCGACCAGAACCTGCAGGATGTACATTAATGCAGTAAAACCGATCAGAATATAAGTGACCACCGGCTTATTATTTGGAAGCTTCACCCTGACGGGCTGGCGTACTTCTGATGTTTCTTGCGGGTTGGGTGCGTCACTCATAGCTGTACCTCGCGGGGATGGACCCGATGATGTTCGGTGGAAATGATGCTTTCGATCACATCCAGCGTATGATCCAGTGCATCTTCTTTGTTGATCACGATGTAATCGAATATGTCTAATTTTTCGTATTCTTCTCTGGCGGTATCGATGCGTAGTTTAAGTTCATCATCGGTTTCGCTGCGGCGGTTTTTTAGGCGTTGCAGCCATTCTTCCTTGCTTTCTGCCGTCAGGAAGACAAGGATGGCGTCCGGGCAAAGCTCCCGGACCGTCTCAGCCCCCTGAACGTCCAGGCGCATGACCACATCCTCGCCACTTTTGAGCGCTTCGCGCACCTGAGATTTGGGTACGCCCTTGTAGGCAGAATAGACCCAGGCATGTTCCAGGAACTCGCCATGCTCGATCATTTTTTCAAATTTCTCTTTGCTGTAAAAAAAATAATCTTCTCCGGGAACCTCATTTTCACGTGGGGGACGGCTGGTGGCGGTGATCACAAAGTGGAAGGGGAGGTCGCGCCTTTTCAAGCCATCCACAACCGTATCCTTGCCGATGCCTGATGGCCCTGAAATGACCATCAACAGCGGCATGGGTTCAGGTTTTATTAATTCAAAATCAATTTCGGTCATAACAGCTTCAATTCGGTTATTTTGGATTGTCAAACAAATTATTTCGAGCGCAGCGAGGAAAGGGTTGCCCCGGTCCAGCGCCAAGCCTTGATTATAATGTATTTTATGTCACGATCAGAAGAATTGCCAGTGTCGCATTATACCTGTCGATGCCAGGATCGCCAAAGATGTTTTTAAGTGCAACTTTCTAATGCGGAATGCTGAGAGAAAAAGGTGCGCTGCCCGATCAGCCTGAGTGAGAAAAATATCCGAAGCAAATCAGCCAGGCGTTGCCTGATATTGGGGGTGTTGGTGAAGGTCGTGAAGAATAATCTGGACTAAGACGTTAGCATGCCCATCAATTCTTCAAAAGAATCCACCCTGGCGATCGAACGGAGAAAATCGGACAGGTGATTGAAGCGTTCTCGGTAAGCGACCACCGCCGGGCCGACCGGGTCTTCTCCTGCCGCGCCACCGCCCGGTGCGTCATTGTAGGCGCCGTAGAAGGCAAAATAGGCCTGGTTGATTTTTCGGATGGCAAAGCCGTTTTTCCAAAAGGACTGGCGGCGTGCTTCCATATAGTTTTCCGCTTCAAGGATCCGGCCTTTTGCCAGCAGCCGGTCGACCTCTATCCGGGTGGTGCGCATTTCCGCACGGAAATCGAACGCGTCCGGGTCGGGTTCCGGTTCCGGTCGAGGAAGGGGCGTATCGGTTTGGGGGAGTTCAGGCTCGGGAGGGACATGCTCTGGATAGTATTTGAGCAGGATCATGCGCCCCAACTCCTTTCCGGCCAGGGAGGCAGTGGTTTCGTTCATGGTGCGCAGGGATTCGCTGGTGGCGTAATTAATCCCCAGTGGGTGCAGGGTGAGGAAATTGTGCACCCATTCATGGGCGATGACTTCTGTCAGCCAGACGATGTCGGTGGACTGCATGACCATGGTGGGGTAGGTGCCGATCCCGCCGATGGGAACAACCAGCGCGGCCTGATCCATGTCGGTGAAGATTTG
>JBMCLF010000061.1:0-8991 GCA_048615215.1 Candidatus Brevefilum sp. | reverse complement strand
AACCCACACCTGTTTTCAAGACAGGCGCCATAGTCCACTCGGCCATCCCTCCAGGAATGGAATTCTAGCATTAAAACAGCGCTGCCACAAGGCATGCAGTTAATTATAGCACCCAGGCATGGAGATGCAATAAGAATCGTATTAATTACAATTCATTCCGCTGCGCTATTTTCCACGGTTTCTGACATGAGTTCATTCGGACCGAAAACCTCCATACGGTCTCCGATATCCTGCACCAGGATACCGTTTGGCATAGGTAGAATCCAGAAGAAAGCATAAATATCCCCCACAGCGCCTGAAGCATTCAGGGTAATAAAGAATAGAATCGGGAAAACCCATTGTATGGGGACAAAGAGCATGGCAATGAAACCCACCACAGATATCAAAACCAGCGGGGCCAGGCCAACAATCAAATAAGGCCACTTGGCCAGATACCAGTCCGGAGCGCCAGCGTAAGCGTAAAGACCGCGAAAGCCAAATTTCGGCCGATCTTTTGTAAAAAGCCAGAAAAACAACCCATGAACCACCTCGTGCAGAACGATCATCCCCAGGTAAAGCAGAGCAAAAAACAGGAATCGTGTGAATATCGACTCAGAAGCAAACAGACCGCTCGTCACGAAATCTTCTTCAAACATCAACCCCGG
Organism: Candidatus Brevefilum sp.; assembly: GCA_048615215.1. Taxonomy (GTDB): domain Bacteria; phylum Chloroflexota; class Anaerolineae; order Anaerolineales; family Anaerolineaceae; genus Brevifilum. Next base: position 8,347 of record JBMCLF010000061.1, on the reverse strand, counting down.
TCTCGCCAGGCTGAGCAGCCCAAAAAAGAGAACCCCGAATAAAACAAACAATACCAGGCTGGCCAGGTTCAGGCCGATCGCCAGCTTGACGTTTTTATTGAGGTCCAGTGTTTGGCGTAAAACGTAATTTTCCGGAAGCTCCCGGACTGCTTTATTTGACATTAAACCAAACCTTTCATCATGATTATTAATCATTAAATACACGCGCACTATCGCCATCGTCCTGCACCAGGGCAGACTTTGGCTTACGATAGAGCCACCAGATCGTCACCCCATCGCCAACCGCCGAAGCGATATTAAGCGACACCAGCAAAAGCACGCCGGGAATCAGGTTCAGCGGCACAATGGGCACCAGTGCGACCCCCACCACAGTTATTAAAACCAGCGGCGTCAGCCGGATGGCAATGGCGGTATTCCGGGGGATGTACCATCCCGGGGCGGAGGTATAAGTGTAAAATCCATGAAATCCAATCTTTGGGCGCTGCCGCGTGACGACCCATAGCATTATGCCACGCATACCTTCATTCAACACGATCATCAACCCCAGAGATACCACCATCAGCAGCACCCCACGCCAGAACTCACGCATCCCGGTAATAATCAGGATGTTTTCAGCGGAGAGGTAAGCGGGCCGCAGGAAAGACAGGCTGCGGGTCAGCAGCCATCCCACACCAAAAAGTAGCCCCAGCCCCACCAGGTTGAGGATCATCCCCAGACCGCGGTTATCATTGAAATCGAGCATTCCAATTTCCTGATAGCCATCAGGTAAAGTTTGTGTTGGTCTTGAGCTTTCCATCGCTCCTCCCAAATTCATTTCCTCATCTGTTTCAGAATAAGCGCTTCAGATCCTACAAGACGCGATTAATCTAAGGTTCCGCGGTGTTCGTGGGCCAGGGTGTGCGGGTCGCCCCCATGGGAAGCTGGTCTTCGTCTTCCTCAATGGTCCAGGTCGGTGATGGATCTGACTCTCCTGATTCAGTTTCAATCACTTCATCCGTCAAAGGAACCGAGGTTGTTGAGCGCATAATGGGAGCCGATTCATCCCCCGGTTCCCTCCATCTGCGAAAACCCCAAAGAACAGCTGCAATCAGGGCGCTGAGAACAAGCAGCCCCACCAGGCAGCCCAGGACAATCCGCGATTTTACTCTCCCCCGGGCAAGCTTATCTTTATGTTTGGGATGACGCAGCACAACCACCGTGGTGTTATCATAGCCGCCACGTGAATTAGCCAAACTGATCAGTCTGTCGGGTGCCTGCTCCAGCGGCAGGCTCTGGACCACTTCCTTGATCTCCGCATCGGAGACAAAATCAGTCAGCCCGTCGCTGCATAAAAGCAGAATGTCATTTGGCATCATTCGCAAGCCCTGGTTGGCCAGAGCCTCTTCATCACTCTCATCTGCATAATACCATAAGCGGAAATCCGGTTCAGGTGGTTTCTCTGAACCCAGGTAGCGCCGGATGACATGCGCATTGGGATGATTACCCTGAGACGCATCAGTCAGCAGTCCGGCATCCAGTGCTTCCTGGATCCAGGTATGATCGGTGGTCAACTGGATAATGTGATCGCCACGCAGCAGATAAATACGCGAATCTCCCAGGCTCACAGTATAAAGCCGGCCTTCAATCACCCAGGCACAAGCGCAGGTAGTGCCCATCCCCAGCCTGCCATGATTAGTGGTGGACTCGTTGTAGATGGCCTGGTTGGCCCGGTTAACGGCCTCCTCCAGCGTTCTCAGCGGCCGGAGAAAATCACCCTCGGCAACGCATTCGGTAATGGTCCGAACGCCAATTTCAGCAGCTACCTCACCCGCTCGGTGCCCTCCAATCCCATCGCATAACACCGCCAACGTGGAAGGTTTGCGCTTCTTTGCGTTGAGCCAATAATGAGTGACCAAAAATCGATCCTCATTTTGTTTGTCCGTCATGCCCTCATGGCTGGCAACAGCAGCATCGAAATAAGTTGTGTTTGATGTAATCATATAAGCGGCTCGTAGGGTGTAAGATGAACGCCATCTGATTGAGTGTTGTTTAATATTGTAAACCGAAACCCACTGTTTCCAAAGTGGATCAGGTCCCCAGGATGGATGCTTACAGGATTTGTGCCAATCCTTCGATAGTTGACCCATGTCCCCAGGTTCGATTCAAGGTCATTGAGCCAGAAAAAATCATCTCGTAAGGTCAAGCGTGCCTGCATCTCATCAACACCGTCCCCCTGTAAAAGATAATCCACGCGACCAACCCGGTTTCCAAAGATACCATTCCTTTTTGTGATCCGGATCACATGATTTTCCCAGTCCTGATCCAGCCGTCCTGTTGGGATAAGGGTGGCATAAGTTTTTTCTGGGTTCCCACCTGATTTATCCCTGACGTCAGCGTCATTATTTATGTGCTCAACCAGAATTCTCCTGAGTTGGTTGAGGTTCACCCTTTGAAACAATCGAAGGCCCAAAAACACGCAGAGCATTAAGGTCCCTAAACCCAGAAGGACCCCGCCACCGATCAAAGCCAAGCGAAATGCTGGGTTTCCAGATTCAGGTTCGGGTGCAGTCACAACGACCCGGACTGGATATTCGTTCGTCCGGCCTGATAGCCCCAGAGAATCGGTGATCTCCACTTGAATAATCTGTTCCCCTGACTGGTTTATTTCAGCCAGGTTCCAGATCAATGTGTCAAATGGTGGAGAATTGTTTTCTGCCACGACAACCCCATTCACAAGCAATCGGCTGGCGGTAATCTCTCTCGGGTATCCATCCGGGAATTTCACAAGAAATTCGAGAGATAGGCGATCAGGAAAAAGCGCGCCTCTCAAATCTTCCCCACTGAATTTCCCGGAAGCACGCTCTGCTTCAATATCTGCTGACCTGCTAATCGCAGTTGGCGGGTTTACCAAAACTGGTTCAGGTAAACGAACATCGAGAAAAAATGGCGGGCATTCTCCCTGATAAGTTTCACCCTTTTGGTTTATTGTGATTTGCAGGGGAAATGTACCGGAATCGCGAATCAATGACTCATACTGCAAGGTGTAAATGAATCCCAGGTTTGATAAAAATGCAGAGGGGTTTGGCGGGCTTTCTTTCCCTGTATAATGAAAAAACGTACCGCCGGTAACCTCTGCCAGTGACATCAACGCCCTGCCCTGATCGTTGTTTAAAAATAACGGGTCGCCGACCATCCAGACGTTAACCCGAATCCCGGCTGATCTGGCCTTCTCCGTAAGGTTAAAGATCTCATCGATTTGATTTGCAGCAGGAGGGGGCGTCAGGTACAGAAGCGCCTTATCCACGCCAAAGGGAACCACTCTTTCTTCAGCAATCTGAATGGCAGTGGACAGGCTGGTCAGGTCTGGCGACATTTTCCGAAAATCCGGTGTGAGCGCCTTCAACGCCTCAAGCCAAGCACCGTTTTCTGAAACATTAATCAAATTAGGGGAATCATTGGCGATCAGAGACCAGGCATCTTCTGGAAAATCCTCCCTGCTGGAAGCAAAATCAACAATAATTTTACGCAGCTTATCAAAATTTGATATGCCATTTGCATCACGCAGGTCAAGTTCACGTCCGCCATTGATCGCCATTGTAAAATAAACGCCGCGTTTTTCCTTCTTCAGCGTCGTGATCGAAACATCCCGGCCGTCTTCCAGCACCTGCAACTGGGTTAACCGCAAGTCTTCCCCAGCAAGATCAATGTTATCAGATAACTTAAATTGAACGGTTATGTGTGGGAAGGCCGAGGTATCAGGCGCCTTAACAAGCAGCCCATCTTCAGCCTGTCCTTGAACCTGGCCGTGAGGCAGCAGACCTGAAAGCGCAAAAATGCAGACAAGCGCCAAAACCAGCATCCTCCAAATAAAACCATCGGGGGCAAAAATATGCCCCCGATGGTTTTGGGCTATTAAAAGCTTAAACCAAATCTGCATTTTTCTTCCAGAGAGATATTAAATTCAGGCTTGCTCTTCTTCGATTTCTGTATCAGACAAAACAGTCGGTTCAATTGCTTCCTGCTGAATTAATCTACGATAGGTCAGCGTCCAGCTTGAGAGGACATAGGCCTTTAAAACACCGCCCAGGAAGATCACTACTGGGAGCAGCGCCAGGAAGAGAATCCCGCTGATGACAAGCCCGGATGTGACGTTCCGGAATCCAGTGGCAAAACCGTTGATCAAGAACGGCATTGGTGCAATGATCAAAGGCAGGCCAATGATCAAACCGGCAATCAACTGCCCGATCCCCAAGATCAGGAACATCAATAAAACATTGCCCAGGTTGCGGATGATCACCTGCCAGGCTCGACCAATCGCCGGGAACAGGTTTTCGTTTTCTTCGATGATGGCGATGGTGGTGAAATTAACCATCAGGCTAATAAACCAGCCGAGAGGTATAAACAGGAACATGCCCAAGCCACATGTGCAAACTGCCAGGATGATGATCGGCAGGATCAGGAATATCGCCAGGAAAAAGCCCGCGAACCTCAGCCCGATATTCAGCAGAAACACCTTCCAATAATACGGCTTGAGCCCTCTAAAAATTTCACCAAAAGAGAGCGGTTTGCCTTCTTCGTCTGCCTTGTCGGCCAGTATTGTGCCTTCAATCACACCCGTGGTGCCCAGGGTTCCAAGCATCAGAATCAGGACCGAGAATACAATCATCAGAAAGATGAAAATGATTGCAACGATGATCCAGACCCAGACAGGGATCGCCTCCAGAAAATTGAAGAAATCCTGAAGCGCCCGCTGTGTTGAAGGGGGCAGGAAGTCAAGCCCGTTGTCCATACGAGGTCTGGGCTGCGACTGGATGGAACTTGTACCGCCTCCCCCACCGCCGCCTGCATTTCCAGCGCCGCAACCCGCCAGGACACCGAAGAGCCACAGGATCTTATGTTTCCAGATGATCCTCCATGCTTTTGACAAAATCTTCCCAAAATCCATTTTTTCCTCCGTTTTAAATTGACTTTCTATGGGTTTATTGAGGTTTAACCTCAATTTCCATTATAGTAGAATTAAACATGGATGACAAAAGAAAATTTCAGGGGAGATCAAGTAATACACACTTATTCCCACTCAATTGTCCCTGGAGGCTTGCTGGTGATGTCATAAACGACCCGGTTGACGCCGTTTACTTCATTGACAATCCGGTTGGCCATGCGACCTAACAGGTCATGGGGCAGTCGAGCCCAATCCGCCGTCATAAAATCCTCTGTTGCAACAGCCCGCAGTGCGACCACCTCTTCATAGGTGCGCTGATCGCCCATCACGCCGACCGCTTTCACCGGCAGTAAAACCGCAAAAGCCTGGGCAGTGCCAACGGTTCCGTCTTCGGATTTCCCGGTCATGCGCATTAATCCGGCATTTGACAATTCCTGTAGAAAAATCTGGTCTGCTTTTTGCAATTTTTCAATCCGCTCCGGGTTCACCTCACCCAGGCAGCGCACTGCCAACCCCGGCCCTGGGAAGGGCTGCCGCCAGACCAGTTCTTCCGGCAAGCCCAAAGCCTCACCAACGCGGCGCACTTCATCCTTAAACAGGTAGCGCAGCGGTTCCACCAGGTCGAATGACATCGCATCAGGCAGCCCCCCGACATTGTGATGGGTCTTAATTCGGTTAGCGTGGGCGCGCTCCGGGGCACGCGATTCGATCACGTCGGGATAGATTGTGCCCTGAACCAGAAAGGACGGCTTGCCAAGGTCCTGCGCTGCCGATTCAAACTGACGGATAAACGTCTCGCCGATAATCAGGCGTTTACGCTCTGGAGAAGTCACCCCCTTCAATTTGTTAAAAAATACCTCTGACGCATCCACGCACACCAATTGTATGCCAGCGCGCCCCCGAAAGGACTTCTGGACCCAGGCCGCTTCATCGCTGCGCATCAATCCCGTATCCACAAAGACAGCCGCTAATTGATCCCCCACAGCCTCCCCCACCAAAGCCGTCGCGACGCTGGAGTCCACACCGCCGCTGACCCCGGAAAGCACCCGGGCATCTCCCACCTGCTCACGGATGCGCGTTATGGCCTGATCGATGATCGAACGCGCCGTCCAATCACCCCTGCAGCCACAAATCTCGCGCACAAACCGATTGAGGATATCAGCCCCAGCAGGCGTGTGATCGACCTCGGGGTGGAACTGCAACCCGAAAATCTTTCGCGTTCGATCTCCCATCGCCGCGATTGGGCTGTTATTTGTTGATGCCAGTCCTTCAAATCCGGGTGGAAGGGCTGTAATCCGGTCACCATGAGACATCCAGACCTGTGCCGAATCACCTTGACGGAGCAGAACCCCGGGCTGGAAGTCCTGCAGATGCGCAGGCCCAAACTCCCTACGGGAAGAACGAGCAACGGTCCCACCCAGTTTGGTGGTAAGGGCTTGCATCCCATAACAGATCCCCAAAACAGGCACATTGGCATCCAAAACCCATTCCGGCAGCTGCGGCGCTGCAGGATCATAAACGGAATTGGGTCCACCGGAAAGGATGATTCCTTTGGGTTTTCGAGCCAACGCATCCTCTGCTGAGACGTCCCAGGGAAGTAATTCCGCAAACACCCGGGCTTCACGCACACGACGGACAATCAACTGGGCGTATTGCGAACCAAAGTCCAGCACAAGGATGGTTTCAGGCATCACTTGCCTCCCATCCTTCGCTGACCAGGTGCCAGTGCCATTGCGGGATGCTCTGATTGGGGCCGCCATTGGTGATCAGGCGGTACCCTTTAGCCTCCAGGTCAAATTGGCCAACCAATATCTTTACAACCTCAAAGAGAGATGTCAACAATTCCGGCTGGCCCGCCTGGACTTCGGAAAGGTTGGCAATCCCTTGCTTGGGAAGGATCAGGATGTGCAGTGGATAGTCCGGTTGGGGGTGGAGGAATGCCATCCAGGTATCATTTTCATACAGGCGATCAACGGGCAACAAATGGTTCATATGTCTGAATAAGAATTTAATCGCGTGTGCAAGCGGCCGCCACCGAGCGATGGCGAGCAGCCACTTCAGTAACTCAGCCCTCACCGAAGATAATCTGACCATGGTCAAGGGAAGCAATCGGCACCAGGGCTTCGATAGGGACATTCAAGGGCGAAAGTAAATCCCGCCCCTCCTCAAATGTTTTTTCAATCAAGGTCCCGATCCCGACCAGTTTGGCGCCAGCCGTTTGCGCCAAACGCACCAGGCCGGCAATGGTCGAACCGGAAGCGAGAAAATCATCAATGATCAAAATCCGCTCGCCCTGGCCGAGGTATTCCGGTGAAACAATCAGCTCCACCATACGCCCTTTCGTATGCGATGGGGCTACAGTCAGGTACACCGTGTCTGGCATGGTGACCGGCTTATGCTTTCTGGCGTACACGACCGATACGCCAAGATATTTGGCCGTCATCAAAGCCGGTGCAATCCCCGAAATCTCGGCGGTCAGCACCTTGGTGGGCCGGGTTTCACGGAACAGATCCGCCAGTGCCTGGCCGCACTTATCCATCAGTACCGGGTCCACCTGGTGGTTAATAAAGGGATCCACCTTCAAGATCCCACCCCCAAGGCTTTCTCCTTCTTCTTCAATTCTTTTTCTTAAGGGTTCAAACAACAGCAACCTCCACATAATTCAGGGATCAGATTGTATAGACATTTTACAGGAAATTTTAGAATAGATTGCTAACAGAACAGGGATTTAACCGGATATTAAACTCTGACTCAGGAAAATCCTGAGTCATCTTCGATGTTGCTGTCCACCTTTCGCAGGCGGTACAAAATCTCCTCCAGGATCTTCCGGTTGAAACTCACCAGGTCCGCCAGCAAACCGATCAGGAAGGTAACAAAGCCCACAATCAGAAATATCGCGGTAAGGATCAGCGATTGAATCATCCCGCTGCCCTGACCCTGCAGGTAAAAATAGAGGAAGCGCGCCCCAATAACCGTCCCGGCCAACAGCATGATAGCGCTGATCCCCGTAAAAATTCGTAATGCCCTGTACATAGCAAAGGAACGCATAATCGTCACAGTCGAATTAACCAGGTAATTGCGGATGCTGCTGAATAACCGGGAGGGCCGCTCTGGGGGGTTGGTCTCAATCGGGACAAAAGCCACCCGCACCTTCCTGGCGCCAGCCTGGATCAGCGTTTCCAGGGTGTAAGAATAATTGCTCAGGACCATCGTCTCCAGGGCCACCTCACGGGTCATGGCTCGAAATCCGCTGGTCGCATCCGGGATCTCCATCCCCGCAGTAGCGGAGACCACCCGGCTGCCGATCGCCTGCAGGGCGCGTTTATGCGCTGGGAAGTGTTTCACGGAAGTCACGCCCCGGTCTCCGATGACCATCTCTGCCTCGCCGCTGAGAATCGGGTCGACCAGCCGTTTAATATCCATAGC
>JBMCLF010000060.1:0-9113 GCA_048615215.1 Candidatus Brevefilum sp. | reverse complement strand
GGTTTCGAAGGTTAATTCGATTGCACAACCTGAACGCGTTTCTGATAATGAATTTTTTGATCATGATCCATGCTGCTGTTTATTCACCCACAACAAGTTAGATCAATCCTTTTGGTTTTGATAGAACCCGATAACGCTAGAAATATTGTGCTGCACGAAATCGATCCGGATCGAATAATCAGTCAGGTCTTCATGGAATGCACCATAAACCCGCTGCGGGTTGTCAAAATACATGGCTTTCTCACCGTAGATCTGGGTGTACAGTTCAAACCGGATCACATCTTCCAAAGCGGTCAGGATCGCTTCGGCTTCCTCCTGAGAACCGTAGTCACGGAGCAAACGGTAGGCTGCATTGAGGCCCTCCCCGCGCGTGGCTGTGGGTGTGGACTTTGGCGGCACATAAATGCTCCCTCGCCAGTCTGGCACCTGCGAGCCGTCGTTAAGCGCCTCGATGATGATTCGGGCCAGCCGGGAGGTGTGTTCAAGAAAAACGTCATTGGGACGGGAGCGGTGGATCTCGTTTAGAGCGTACATCAGCCAGTGATCGTGCTGTAATTCCGTGTCATCGGCCTCACCATCACGGACTTCAATCAACCAGCGAGCGCCTTTTTCTGCGGCATCTGCCCATATTGGGTTGTCGTCAAGCTGGTAGAGACGGATCAGGCCCAGGAGTGCTTCTCCCGGGTAATACGCGGAAATAAAGTCGCTGACCTCGCCGGTGGAATAACGTAATTTGTGGATTGTGAATTCACCCTCCGGGGTTTGTACTGCCAGGATCCAGCGCGCCAAAGATTGCATGGTGGAGAGGAACTGCCTGTCCCCCGTAACTTCAGTGTATTTTGTCAACGCAACCAGGCCGATGCCGTTTGCCCCCAACTTCACTTCGTCCTGCTCAACAAAACAGAATTCACGGCCATCCTGTGTCTCACAGTAGGCAAGCTGCTCAATGAGGTAGCTGATGCCCATCTCAATGACTTTGAGCAGTTCAGGGTCGTGGTTGAGTTCATAAACCTCCGTCATGGCATACAGGGTGCCAGCGTGGCGCAAGATATTGTATTCAGGCTTGACGGTATCAGATTTTGGCAGATACTCATAAACAAACTTTCCGTTCTCCTGCATTGCTTTTTGAAGGTAATTTCCTCCAAGGGTGATGGATTCGAGCAATTGCTCTTCTGAAAGATTGGCAAACTGTCTGTGTCCGCCTATCAGGCTGAACAACTGGTCTCCGTCGTAGAAGTATCCATGTGTATCAAACCTGAAAATATTGATGGTTTCAGCATCATCCACAGAGGCAATGCTGGCTTGAGGTTTGTTTCGTTTGATCAAATAGTCTCGCAAGTTTCCCAGTTGAAAATTATGACCACGATCAATGATGGTTTGGGCCACCAGTTCTGCGGGCAGCAAAGCAATGCCGCTGTTCTCTTCGAGAGCGATCCCATACAGCCGCCTTTCAAAAACAAGATCGTCTTCAGGGTTGTAGCCTGATCTGTAATGGACCTTGTTAACAATATCAATTTTTATCCAGGTCTCCGGTGTGAGGGGCAGGTTAGCCCTTTCACCTGGAACGAGCATGGCATTGAAAGCTGAGAGCACGGAATTGCCCCCGCCGTAAAACACATGGGCAGGTGAACGCCCGTTGCTCAGAGAAAGAAATACAATCGCAGGTGCTTCGTCTTCGAGCATAAACCCGGGGGGTGCATCGGCTTTTTCTGGTCTCACCAAGGAATCAATGAGATACTCCACAGCAGCCCGGTAGAGAACATCTGTCCAGGCGCGTTCACCCTGCAGGTCATCAAACCAGATACCGTCAGGGTTAACTCTAAAGGTCTCGGAGAGCGGGGTGATATTAAATTCGGGTGCTTTCCGAAAAAATCCGGTTTCACAGGCTGATAGTGTGAGAGCTAAAACCAGTAAGAAGGTTGGGATCAAGAACCTGCGTTTGTTGGGTTCCATCTGGTCTCCGTTTATCAAATCCGGTTTGTTTAGGGTGGATCGTTGTGTCCCGGGAAGTACTTAAAATAATAGTTAGAAATTCCACAGCTGTCAACGCAGCGAATGATGTTATTACGTGATGATGATCTGCCAGTCTTGACAGGCCTTATAGTTCTTATTTAATGGATCGCTTGTACATGAATAATTACACGGACACTGGCAAGTGTTCTGTAAGACATGGTTATCTGATTGTCATTCTGGTTAGAATAAGGGGGGTTCAAGCACGCCTGCGCTGGCGAAGGATCAAAAGTGCCAGGCCGCCGCCCACCGTAATCACGGCCAGGGCGATCTGCGCCCAATGAAGGATGTCCGGCCACGGCAGCGGTTGTGGTTCCTGCTGTACGACCGCAGGTTCGCTGCGCTCGATGATCTCACCGCCTTCATTGGTATTGACCCCGAGGATCAGGTCGCCGCCTTTGGCGGCTGGCGGTTCGGCTTCCTCTGGATCCTCCTGTATGATTTCGGGCTCTTCCTCCGGAGCCGCTTCTTCCTCGGGTACAGGTTCCATTTCCAACATGGGTTCTCCCGTGGATTCTTCCATGTTGGAAGCATCCCCTCCCATCCCGACCGGCTGGTCGCCGGGAGGTCCCCATTGGATCAAAGGGGCAGGTGTTGCATCTTCTGGGGCGCGAGCGGCTTCCATCATTACAGGTGCATCTGCAGCCATTTCTTGCGGTTGACGAATTTCACCGAAGATGAATTCCGCGCCAAAGGTTACAACCAGCAATATCGCGGCCAGAGCAGATGCAAGCCGCAGTGTCGTCTGCATGGTCTGCCGGCGGGGTATTCGCTCTGGCACCATATCTGGCGTGAGTGTAAAGTTGTGTGGAGCCCTAACACGCGTCAAACGGCTCAGAAGCAGCTTGGTCCTGCGCAGATCGTCCAGTTTTTCTCTCAATTCCGGGTCAACTGCCAGGCGCGCTTCCAGTTTCCGCGCCTGCCTGGCTGGCAACGCATTGTCGAGATATGCTGAGAGCTTATTCAATTCCCGGTTGCTTCGTCTTTTGTCGCTCATAGGGTTTCCTCATCATTTAGACGAAAGAGATCGGGTAAAAGTTCCCGAAAACCCTGCAAACACTCCTGCACGCGTTCCCTGGCGCGTGCCAGGCGGCTTTTTATAGTCCCCAAGGGCGAATCCACCACCTCAGCAGCCGATTCATAATCCAGGCCTTCCACATCCACCAACACGAGGACGGTGCGGAATTTGTCATCAAGATCATTGATGCAGTGCTGGATCGCTTCCTGGAGTTCGGTTTCTTCGGTTTGTTCTTCCGGATCGGGGGAGTCGTCTTCGATCCAGAAGGGTGATTCAAGCGTTTCGCCATCATCCATTTCCGGGTTGAGCGGCGTCACGGGCTGGCGCTGCTTTCGGCGGAGTTCATCGTAACAGGCGTTGGTCACGATCCGCAGCAACCAGGATTTGAAGGAGCCCCCCCGGTACTGGTCTAGTTTTTTATATGCAGAGATGAAGGCTTCCTGGGTGGCATCGCTGGCAGCGTCATGCTCCCCCATCACACGATAGGCGACGTTATAGACCATATTCTGATAATGCAGCACCAGGGTATTGAAGGCGTTGAGATCGCCTTCCAATGCCTCTTTAATCAATGCCTGTTCGTCCATGGTTGCTCGCTTGTTGTGGATGACCGCGAATCAATCGTTTATTCTCCAGATTAATCGGAGGTTATTCCTCTTCGAGCTGGCTGCGAAGGTGGGGGAAGAGGATCACTTCCCGAATAGTGCGACGGCCGCTGAAGAGCATCACCAAGCGATCCACCCCGATGCCAAAACCTCCGGCAGGGGGCATGCCGTAGCTGAGCGCATTGAGGAAGTCCTCGTCCATGGGATGTTGTTCTTTGTCGTCGTCTGCGTAAGCGCGACCCATTTCAAGAAAGCGTTCCTCCTGGTCTAGCGGATCGTTTAATTCGGAGAAGGCATTGCACAATTCCATTCCTCCCACGAACCCTTCAAAGCGTTCCACGGTGTCCGGGTTGTCTGGTTTGCTCTTCGCAAGGGGAGAAATATCCCTTGGGTAATTATAAAGGAAAGTGGGCTGAATCGCATTGGGTTCCAGGAAATCTCCAATCAGGCTGTCGATCAGCTTGCCGCGGGTTGAACCGGGTTTGGGTTTGAGATTTTTCGCCTGCATGGCAGCCTCGAGCGAATCCGCTGTGGGGTGTTCGGCGATGTCAATGCCCGTGGCGTCAAGAATTCCCTGCCGCAGTTCCACCCGCTTCCAGGGAGGTGAGAGGTTTATGGTTTCATTGTTGAATGTGACCTGCGTTGTCCCCAAAACCTTCTCGGCTGCAAAAGCGACCATCTGCTCGGTCAGGTCCATCACCTCGTGGTAATCGGCATAGGCCCAGTAAAATTCAAGCTGGGTGAATTCAGGGTTGTGTTTATAAGAGACGCCCTCATTGCGAAAATCACGGCCGATCTCATACACCCGTTCAAAGCCCCCAACCAGCAGGCGTTTGAGGTAAAGCTCAAAGGAGATCCTCAGGTAGAGGTCCTGGTGAAGCTGGTTGTGATGGGTGACAAAAGGTTGGGCGGCGGCACCGCCATAAATCGGCTGCAGAATGGGCGTTTCGACTTCGATAAAATCGTGGCTGTCGAGGAAGTCACGCAGGGCGCGCACGGTTGCGGCCCGGATTTTAAAGATCTCCTTCACGTCTGGATTTACGGCCAGGTCTACATAGCGATGCCGGTACCGGGTTTCAGGATCGCTCAAAGTGGCATGACGGACCACTTCGCCATCAACAACTTTGTCTTTGGCGGCGGGCAGGGGCCGCAGCGCTTTCGCCAGCATCTTGAAGTCCTCAACGTAGAGGGTCACTTCCCCTCGGCGGGTGCGGAACATATGGCCGCTGGCCTGGATAAAATCACCCAGGTCGTAAAACGCGTCGATCTCAGCCATTTTCTCTTCCCCCAAATCGTTGACGCGGAAGAAGAGCTGTACCCTGCCGTCTCTGTCATCAATATGCGCAAAGGCAATCTTGCCCATTGGGCGCAGGGCGCGGATCCTGCCGGCCAGCGTAACCTGAATCGGAGACTCTTCGCCGTCTTCTTCGGCTTTTTCGAAGGCCTCGATCGCCTCCTGGCTGGTATGGGTTTGTTCTGCCCGGGTGGGGTAGGGGTTGATGCCCTGGGACTGCATTTCTCGCAGTTTTTCCAGGCGCGTTTGTTCTAATTCAGAAAATGACTCCTCAAGCATGATACCTTCCTTAAAAATGGGTATGAAAAAGCCCCGACCCTTCGAGCCGGGCGGGGCTGAATTTGATCGATATTTGGATTAACTGACTGATAAAATCTCAATCTCAAATTCGCCGCCGGGGGCTTCGACCTTAACTTTATCACCAGCCTTTTTATTAAGCAACGCTTTCCCAAGGGGCGATTCGTTCGAGATACGTCCCAAACGAGGATCGGCCTCAGCTGCGCCTACGATCACATACTCTTCAGGATCGTTGCCTTCTTCTTCGACCTTTACTTTGGAACCAACTTGAATGGTGTCTGTATGGTTGCCTTCTTTGATCAGGTGCGCGTTAGAAAGGAGCATTTCAAGTTCTTTAATCCGCCCCTCGACAAAGGATTGTTCGTTTTTGGCAGCCTCAAGCTCCGCATTCTCAATAAGCTCGCCATCTTCCAATGCGTTGCGCAGGCGCAGGGCAACTTCATTGCGCTTTTCTGTACGTAAATATTCCAGCTCTTTTTGCAGCCGTTCAAATCCCTCATGTGTTAAGTATGAACTGGGCATAATAACTTCCTTCCGATTATGCTGACTTCCGTGGGGTGTGTCCCCTTGAATATTAAATAAAAAAATTCGCTATTTTCAAGAGGCATCGGTGAGAGAGCCCCGGAAAACAGAGATGTTTTTATTAGGGAAGTATCTTATCACATTTTAACACCGGATGCAAGATTTTTGCCGGAATTTTCATTAAATTAAGATAAGAGCATTAGATCTAAAAAAGATCATCCGGGGAATTTTTTTTATTACTTAAATTCGCCTAAGAGAAGCTCTGACTCTCGGATATAATCATGGCATGATTGGACTGCTGCGTTTTTTACAGAGAAAATTACGGCCGGAACTGAACATGCGTTCGGCCCCAATGCGTTACCTCTTGATGAGTGATATCGTGGGCATTCTTTATGGCCTGCCGCTCGTTGTCTTTGGCGTGGCCTGGCTGATCTCTGTTAGCGATTGGCGCGTCCTGACGCAGAACTGGGTCATGTCAGCCGCCATATTGCTGGCGATCGCAATCTTCAGCCGGCTGCGTTTTTACATGATGCACGCCCTGCGGGATGGGCATATGATCGGCTCTGATGGCGATTTTGTGGTGGTGATCTTATGGGCTGCGATGTTAATCTTTGGACCAACGATCATCTGGATTTTTTTATTATGGGTGCTGGTTGATCTGGCGCTCAGCCTGCGCCGTGCGATCAACCGTGAGATGCGCTGGAACAGCCTGCGGTCGGCCTGCCTCAACGCAGCTGCCTTGCTGGTCCCGGCCCTGTTATCCCTGCAGATCTTTGAAAACCTTGGCGGTTCATATCCCATTGCCGGGCTCACACTCAGTGCCCTTTCTCCGGCGCTGCTGGGGGTGTTGGGCTTCGCAGTGATTTATTTCCTCGTCTGGCTGCCCTTCATCATTTATGTGGTTTGGGTGCAGGCGAGCAAGTTCGAATATGAGAACACGATCGGTTTGTTCTGGTTTACGGTGCTCTCCATGGAACTGCCTTTTATCTCCCTGATCTTTGGGGTGCTCGCCAGCGGTATTTACGTCGAGCACGGCCCGGCGATCCTGGGATTGTATTTCGTCGGCCTGCTGTTGATGGCGCTGCTCGCCAACCAGCTCAGCCGCTCCGCAGAACGCAGCCGGCGGCAAACCGTGCAGTTGATGGGCCTGGAACAATTCGGTCGGGATCTTGTGGCCGCGCCAACAGATGCGCGCAATCTGCCGAACCTGCTACATAAACACATCCCCAATATGTTCCCATGCCGGCGGGCGGTGGTTTGGCTTTCACCTGAGACCTACTTGCTGCGCTATCCCGACGGCAAGGATAGCCATACCCCTGAAATCTGGGATTGGCTGCTTGCCCAGAAAAAACCTCAGGGCTTTCTTGAAGATGCCCCTCTGCCCTGGAAAGGAAACGCCGGATCACCCGACCGTCATTTTGCCATGTTGACAGCTCCCATTTTGGATCCCGCATCAGGTGAGCCGATGGGCGGGCTGTTCGTCGAACTGCAAACCCTGCCCCAGGCCTGGGACCGCGCTTCCCTAGAGGAACACACCCCCGCGCTGCAGAACCTCGCCTCTCAAATTGCGACGGCGCTTCAGCAGGCGGACACCTACCAGGAGACGCTCAAACACCAGCGCGTGACCCAGGAACTGCGATTGGCAGGGGACATTCAAGCGAGTTTTTTGCCCGATCGAGCGCCTGACGTGCCCGGGTGGGATATTGCCGCCAGCCTCAAACCTGCCCGCCAAACCTCAGGAGATTTTTATGATTTCTTCTCACTGCCGGATGGGCGCTTGGGGATCCTCATTGCTGATGTGGCCGATAAAGGTCTGGGCGCGGCGCTTTATATGGCGCTTGGGCGCACCCTGCTGTTAACCTACGCCCAGCAGTATCCTCAGAATCCGGCGGCCGTGCTGCACGCCACCAACCATCGCATGCTGAGCGATGCACGTGCCCAGATGTTCATCACCGCTTTCTACGGCGTGCTGGAACCGGAATCCGGCCGGCTGATTTATTGCAACGCCGGCCATCACCCGCCCCTGTTGATCCGCAACCGCCAAAGCGACATTCTTCAGCGGTTGAATTCCAACGGGATGGCCCTCGGGATCGCCGAGGATGCTGCCTGGGTGGCGGTGTCACAGCGCATTGGCGTGGAAGACACCCTGATCCTTTACACCGATGGCGTGGTGGAAGCGATCAACCCTCAGGACGATTTTTATGGGATGGATAAACTGATCGAAATCGCCGGCAAAGTGGCGCATCACCCCAGCCGCTGGGTGATCCGGGGCATTGAGGAAGATGTGCTCAAATTCCAGGATGGCGTTCTCCAATCTGACGACATCACGCTGGTTTGCATCCGTCGAAGAGAATAAATCGGTCCAGCAACCCCTTTATTTTTCACATACTTATCTAATAGTTGAAGAAAGCCAGGTGGCATACCTTATGCAACCCAAATATTGGCCTGTTTGCATGTTTTACCTCGGCATTTCTCAGGTTCCTTTAATAAGCCTGGCACAGGAGTTGCATTAGAAAACTGTGGAACAAATAATTACCTGCATGGTTTACCGTTTCCCATTCGCCATGAAAACGGCAGTGGTTACAAGGAGCTTATCATGAGCAAATCTCTGAAATTCGGAATAATTCTTTTGGCGGGACTCTGCGTTGTCCTGCTAGTTGTCACTTTGGTTGGACTTCCTCTAGGAACGGGAGTGGCGGAGACCGCTGAACCCTCTGTGGGAACAATGACGGAACGCACCAGCGAAGAAGACCTGATCCAGGCCGTGAATAAAGCCCTTGAGTCGGCATCGGGGCGCTGGGAGGTCTTTGATTATCAGATCGATCATATCCAGGTTCAGGATGACGGTCAGGCCGCGCTGGTTTGGCTGGTGGCGGTAGAGCCCGAGACAGGCAAAGCACTGGGACGGGAACCGGAACTGGCGCTGGCAGAGGCAGGGGCAGAAGGCAGCTGGCAGGTTCTCCTTGAAGATGAAGAAACCTTTGATGAAAAATTTCAGACCGTTCAATACGCAGAAAAGAGCCTGGTCGGCGATATCCTCGAAGAAAGCAAGATTCAGCCGAAATCCTCCCGGGTTTTTGGCGGTTATTATCTGCCCTGGGCGGCCAACCTTGAAAAACGCCTGACCTGGTCGGTGGCCCATACATCCTGCACGCCAACCTATTACTGCACTCATGCCTTTGACTTCGCCGATGGGACCATGTTCCCGTTGGTGGCGGCAAAGGGCGGCTTTGTTTATCACTGGAAGGATACCTGCGCCAATGGCGATCCCTATTGCACCAACTCCATCACGCTGGAGGATCGCTCCACAACACCCTGGACCTACCAGATTTATCTTCATATTGCGCATGGCAGCGTACCGGATCATTTA
>JBMCLF010000059.1:0-9209 GCA_048615215.1 Candidatus Brevefilum sp. | reverse complement strand
CTCGAATGCGATCGATTTCGCCTTGTTCTTTGGTCGCCATAGCCTGCAGCAGGACGGCATCGTCAAAGTCACCTTCAAAGGCCAATTCGGGAAGTATGTCCTGGAGTCGCTTGAGGATGTTGTAATGCTTACCGACATCCGCCTTGCCGTAAACCAAAACTTTTCCCTCTGTCAGCCCGAGCTCTTCGAAGATTCTTTTATAGAGCATGGCATGGGCTGTCAGTCGATCTCCTTTTGCAAGCTGCATCCGTTCCTTCAAGGGGTAATTGCTGTAGCTGAGGGTTTGCAGTCCGGTTCGGGCGGCTTCCTCGCGTTCCATGGTTGCATGGCACAGGACAATCGGCTTTCCTTGCAATTTGATGGCATCCGCCCAGGTCATGTGTCCGCCACCTGTCAGATAGACCATAGCGGCATTGTGCTGCCCGGAGCCGATTGCCCAGAGAGCATCTGCCTGCTGTTCTTTAAGAAGTTGATCGAGATCAGATTTCATTCAGCTGCCTTTTTTTGATGAACAATATCTAAGTTTACTTCAGCGGGTTTTATTTTTCCAAGATTCGCAAGAGGTTTCGCAAAAAGATGGCTTCTTGTTCGGGGAGCACAGTACGAGGGTCTAACAATACCCGGTTATCTTCGATACGGGCAATTATCGGGGAAGGCGCCTGGCGTAATTTTCTCATAAGCGTATCCGGGTTTTCAGGAGATAGGGCCAGCAGGAAGGTGGGCATTTCTTCGGTCGGCAGGCTGCCGCCGCCTACCGTAGAGAATCCTGAGACCACCTCGCCAATGCTCAGGTAACCCTGCCAATTTTCCGCTGTAGATTTGATCTCGTCAAGCGGCCGGCTGATCATGCGCCAGACCGGTACTTTTTCGGTGACTTCGTCTTTGAGATAATGCAGTAAATTGGCGGTTATGCCAGCCAGAGCCAATTTGTCTGCTCTTAGCGCACGTGCGAGGGGGTGGATTCGGATGGATTCAAGCAGCGCTTCGCGACCGATGATGATCCCTGCTTGTGGCCCGCCGACCAGTTTGTCACCAGAAAAGCACACGAGATCGCACCCTGCAGCGACAGATTCCTGTACCATGGGTTCGTGGGCCAGGCCGTATTCGGCGGTATCTAACAATGCGCCTGAACCCACATCGTGCAGGACGGGCACATTGTGCTGATGAGCCACATCAACGACTTCTTTAAGAGTTGGTTCGCTATGGAACCCGATCAGCTTGAAATTGGAGTGATGCGCCACCAGCACCAGCGCAATACTTTGTTCTTGAAACGCATTCTCGTAATCATACATGTGAACGCGGTTGGTGGTTCCAACCTCCAGGAGATGGGCGCCGGATTGGCGCATGACGTCGGGGATGCGAAAGCCGCCGCCAATTTCCACAAGTTGTGTGCGGGAGACTAAAACTTGTTTGTTCTTTGCCAGCGCGGCCAGGGCCAGCAGAACCGCACCGGCGTTATTGTTGACGACAAAGCCACCTTCGGTATCTGTCAGGAGAGAAAGCAGGCGGCTGGCATGGATTGAGCGCTTGCCACGTTTGCCTGTATCCAGGTTGAATTCAAGGTTGGAATAGTCGCTTGCCGCATATTGGATAGCTTGCAGGGTTTCTGCGCTGAGAGGCGCGCGGCCCAAGTTGGTATGCAGGATTACGCCGCTGGCGTTGATCACAGGAATTAAGCTTGGAGAAACCCAAGATGCCAGTTGTGTCTTCACACGCTGGATGATTTCGCCTTCTGAAGGAACATTAACATGTTCCTGAAGAACTGCCTGACGAATGTCGTTTAAAACGCTTCGCAGGGTCTTAATCGTCAGGGTCCGTCCAAATTGTGTTTCAAACCCTTGCACTTCTGCATGTTGGAGGAGTTGGTCGATGGATGGAAGCTGGCTTAGATCGGGCATGTGTTTGTCAATCCTTAGTGGGTTGATGATTCATTCTTCTCTCTTGGGGTTCCAGCGGCTGCGCTCAAACAGGCGCAGCAAAAATTCGATTAACACAAATACCCCCGCTAAAATCAGGGCCAATCCCGTCGTTAATACTCTGCCAAGCTGAAGCCAGGCGATAGTGCTGCCAAACACCCCGACCCATAATGCCTGTCGGAGGACGACCATTTCTTGAACCGGTGGGTCGCTGGGAAATCGCAGGTTGAGAAAATACACGATGGGCAGGGTAGGGCCTGTTAGAGCCATGACTCCCAGAAAGAAAAACAACCATCGAGGGCCCAGAGTGGGCACCGTTGCCCGGATCACGATCAAAAGTCCTCCCCAGCCAATCACCGAAAGCACGATTGAAAGGGGGAGGAAGGTGCGGAGGAATTTAATTGCGCCAGATTTCATTGTGCTGTCCTTTTCTCTTACATCATTATTGTAACGCATTTGCTTTTTAATATGGGGGCTGGACGTGTTGATTAGCATTGGTTTTGATGAGTTTCCAACCATATTTTTCGTAAGAACGCCGCTTGGGTATCTTATGGGTGTGTCTTTTCGCGTGTAAGATGCGGTAAAATCTGTTGAAGATGACGATCAAAATGGAGTGATTTGTGACCCGAACTTTTTTCGCCGTGGATATCGGCATGACAAACATTGACCTTATACTGGAAACTGAGGCAGGCTTGGAAATGCGCATGCTTGCCAACCGCCATCAAAGCGCTGCTGACCAGCTGCGGACGGCGATTGCGGCCGTGGCGGATAAACTGACCCCTGGAATGACGATTGGTGTGACGGGTGGGCGCTATCGCGATCTGCCGGCGGAAGTGGATGCTTTTAAGGTTCAAAAAGTTGACGAGATGCGCGCGCTAGGATTGGGCGGGTTGTCAATGACGGAACTGACGGCCGGACTGGTGGTGAGCGCAGGTACAGGTGCTGCCATGGTGTCGGCCAGGCCCTCTGGCGTTGAACATGTAACCGGATCGGCTGTGGGGGGCGGCACATTGCTAGGTCTTTCAAAACTCATTCTGCAAACGGATGATGTTAGAGAAATTGATAAACTGGCCCTGGATGGTGATGCCTCTGCTGTGGATATTATGTTAAATGAAGCAGTCGGCGGTGAGGTAGGCCGGCTGCCGGCAAACGCCAATGCCGTCAACCTTGGCAAATTGGATCGCGAAAACGGCTTTTCCCGCGAGAATCTTGCAGCCGGCCTGGTACGCCTGGTGGCGCAGGTGATCTCGGTGATCGCCATCAACGCTGCCGATGCCTCTGATCTTGAGTCGATCGTCATGGTAGGTCACTTGATGGACCTGAAGTCCATTCGCAATGAAGTAGATCTGGTCGGGGAGTTTTACCAGAAGACGTTCATTGTGCCGGAGAATCCCGGTTTTGGCACTGTGCGGGGAGTGCTGGAAATTTTGAAGAAATAATAAAATAATAAACTTTATGATAAATTGACTTTATATTGTAAATGTGATAGGATTTGTCTAATTGGAAACTCATCCAGAGAGGTGGAGGGACCGGCCCGTTGATACCTCGGCAACCACGACCTGAAGTTCGCAGGTGCCAAATCCGGCAGCGCCCGTGAGAGGGTTGATCTGGAAGATGAGGTGAAGTGACCTGATGGTTTCAATCGCCTCTCAAACGTTGAGAGGTCATTTTTTTAATACGAAACTGTGCAGAAATAAACAAAGGAAAGCGAATGACAAAGAAAGAAAAAAAATTCACCGACCGGCGATATTTGGATGCTTTGGAAGAGCGTGTTTTGCTCTTTGACGGCGCAATGGGCACCAACCTGGACCGACAGGATCTGACCCCCGAACATTTCGGTGGTGAAGAGACTATGGGATGCAATGATGTGCTGGTCCTGACCTATCCACAAGCGGTTGAAAAAGTTCACCGCGCTTTCCTGGAAGCTGGCGCAGACGTCATCGAGACAGATTCATTCAGGGCGAACCGGCTGACGCTTTCTGAATTTGGTCTGGGTGACAAAACCCTGGAAATTAATAGAGCGGCCGCAACACTCGCCCGGCGTGTTGCTGATGAATACACCACACCGGAAAAACCACGCTTTGTCGCGGGTTCAATGGGCCCCAGCGGGAAGTTGATCTCTACCGAAGATCCGGAGATGTCGAATATTTCTTTTGAGTCCCTAGCAGATGTGTTCTGCGAGCAGGCAACCGGCTTGATCCAGGGCGGGGTAGATCTGCTGTTGATTGAGACCTCACAGGATATTCTGGAGGTAAAGGCTGTCATCCGGGGCATCAAACAGGCTTTTACCGACACCGGCGAGGTGATCCCGATTCAGGCGCAGGTTACCCTGGATACAACCGGGCGCATGTTGTTGGGCACGGACATTGCTGCTGCTCGTGCCATTTTGGAGGGTATGGGGATTGATGTGATCGGGCTGAACTGTTCTACGGGACCTGATTATATGCGCGAGCCAATTCGCTACCTGACGGAAAATTCAGAACTGCCAGTCTCTTGTATCCCCAATGCCGGGCTGCCGCTAAATGTGGACGGTGAAGCAGTTTACCCGATGAAGCCCGAACCTTTTGCAGACCTTTTGCTTGAATTTGTGGATTCCTACGGTGTGCGGGTGGTTGGTGGGTGCTGTGGCACTCGAGAAGATCATATCCGGTTGATTGATGAAGGCCTCAATCGCGATAGGCCAACCCCGCCAGTGCCTGATAACCCGCCGATGTTGGCTTCTCCGGTTCAGGCTGTTGCCATGGCACAAACGCCGCCGCCGTTTCTGATCGGCGAACGCCTCAATACCCAGGGTTCCCGGCGATTCAAGCGCCTGATTATGGCAGAGGATTATGACGCCATTATTCAAATGGCACGCTCGCAGGTTGAAAGCGGCGCGCATGGCCTGGATGTTTGTGTTGCCCTCACTGAGAGCGCCGATGAGACCGGGTTGATGAAACGACTGGTGAAGAAGCTGGCCAACGCGGTGCCCGTGCCTTTGGTGATCGACTCCACTGAGGTTGAAGTGATTGAATCTGCATTAAAGGCCAATCCCGGCCGCAGTCTGATCAACTCAACACACTTCGAATCGGGCCCGGAAAAAGCAAGGAAAATCTTCTCACTGGCCAAGCAGTTCAACGCAGCAGTGATCGTCCTGACGATTGATGAGGATGGCATGGCGAAAAATGCCGACCGCAAACTGACGGTTGCCCGGCGGATTTATGACCTGGCGGTAAAGGAGATTGGACTTCAACCTGAAGACCTTGTGTACGATGCCCTGACCTTCACCCTGGCCACAGGCGACCCGGATTTGGCGGATTCCGCGCTGCAAACATTGAATGGCATCCAGTTGATTAAGGACGCACTGCCTGGTGTTTTAACCTCGCTTGGTGTGAGCAATGTGTCCTTTGGGCTTTCCCGTTCTGCCAGGGCAGTTCTCAACAGCGTGATGCTTTATCATTCAGTAGAAGCAGGTCTGGACATGGCGATCGTTCACCCACCGCATATCAAACCCTATGCTGAGATACCTGAAGAAGAAAGAAAGCTGGCGGAAGACTTAATCTTTAACAAGCACGAAGACGCCCTTGCGGATTTAATTGCCTATTTTGAGAACGTTGAAGATCCCGGAGAGGAAGTAAGTGCTGGTACGGTGGATCTGGAGGCCATGACCCCTGAAGAACGCCTGCATTGGCGCATCCTGCACAGGCACAAGGACGGCGTTGAAGCGGATATCGATGCGATCCTGGCACGGGAATCGGATCGGTCGCAATCGATTACCGCAGTTGAAATTCTCAACAATGCATTGCTGCCGGCGATGAAGGACGTTGGCGATAAATTCGGTGCCGGCGAGCTGATCTTGCCATTTGTCCTTCAGAGTGCAGAAGTGATGAAGATTGCTGTAGGCTATCTGGAGAACTTCCTGGAGAAAAAAGATGGGGCTTCAAAGGGTAAGTTGGTGCTGGCCACGGTTTACGGCGATGTCCACGATATTGGTAAGAACCTTGTCAAGACTATTCTTTCAAACAACGGTTACACTGTGGTTGATCTGGGTAAGCAGGTGCCTGCGGAGACGATTATCACCAGGGCGGTAGAAGAACACGCCGATGCGGTTGGCTTGAGCGCCCTCCTGGTAAGCACCAGCAAGCAGATGCCCCTGATTATCAACGAATTGGACCGGCGTGACTTATCGATTCCTGTGCTGGTGGGCGGGGCAGCAATTAACCCCCGTTTTGGTAAGCGGATCCTCCTGACCGAAGCCGGGCACTATTATGAACCGGGTGTATTTTACTGTAAAGATGCTTTTGAGGGTCTGGCAACCATGGACGCTTTAATGAATCCGCAAAAGCGAGATCAGCTGCTCGAAAGCACACGGCAGGCTGCAGATTATGAGTTAGGGCACGATCTTAAACAGCGCAAGCGCCCATATGTAGGTGGTGTCCGGAGTGTAGAACCAGCTGAGGATCTGCCAACCGCCCCGCACTACGGTCCCCGTGTGGTCAAGGATATGCCCCTGGCGATGGTGAGCGAACATCTTTCGATCAATGAACTTTACCGCCTTTCCTGGGGTGCTAAAAATGCTCACGGAGAGGAATGGGAACAGCTCAAAGAAGAATTTTCTGCTCGCCTGCTTCGGATGCGTAAAGAGGCTGAGGACGAAGGCTGGCTTGATCCTCAGGGAGTGTATGGCTATTGGCCCTGCCAGTCGGAAGGCGATAACCTGCTGGTGTATGATCCGGACTCAATGGATAAAGAAAATCCCGGTTTGCTGCAAACTTTTGAGTTTCCACGCCAGGAAGGGGGACGCGGGTATTGCCTGGCAGATTACTTCGCTTCGCGTGAGTCGGGCAGGATGGATGTAGTTGCATTTCAGGTCGTGACGGTTGGGCATAGGGCGACGGATCGCTTTGATGCCCTGCAAGAGGCAGGTGAATACGCTGAGGCTTATTTTTGGCACGGCCTGGCCGTGCAGATGGCTGAAGCCACTGCGGATTATTTGCATGCGCATATTCGAAGGGAACTGAGTTTAGCGCCGGAACGCGGCAAACGTTATTCCTGGGGCTATCCTGCAATTCCGGAACTGGAAGACCATAAAAAGGTGTTCAAATTGCTACCGGCTGAATCGGCCCTGGGGATGAACCTGACCTCAGCCTATCAGCTCATTCCTGAGCAGTCTACGGCTGCGATTATTGTTCACCATCCCGATGCGAAGTATTTCAACATTGGCACCAGCCGGGTAGAACAATTAATGAAACCTTGAAAGGCAAACATGGATAAACCGATCAGTAAATTCCGCCAAATACTTTCGCAAACCGAACGCCCGATTGTCACGGATGGCGCTATGGGTACGCTCCTGCACGAGCGTGGGGTTGAAATTGACGATTGTTTTGATGAGCTCAATCTCACCCAACCCGCGTTGATCGCAGATATCCACCGTGATTACATTCAAGCCGGTGCCCGTGTGATCAAAACAAATACCTTTGGTGCTAACCGGATTAAGCTGGAGCGTCATGGCCTTGAAGCTCGGGTGACGGAAATTAACACCGCTGCGGTCAATCTTGCGCAAAAAGTTGTCTCTGCTTCTTTTAAGGAAATCTTTATTGCTGGAGATGTCGGCCCTCTTGGGGTGCCGTTGGCACCTTTCGGGCGCGTTCAGGTTGACGAAGCCTTCTCTGTTTACAAAGAACAAATCCAGGCTCTGGTTGATGCCGGTGTGGACCTGATTTTAATTGAGACGATGGTTGATTTTTATGCAGTGCGTGCGGCTGTGGAGGCTCTTCGTCATATTGCCCTCGAGATCCCGGTTATCGCCTCAATGACGTTCACCCGGGACCGGCGCACGCTTCTGGGCGACTCGCCAGATGAGGTCGCATTACGAATACATGATCTGGGTGCCGATGTGATTGGTGTGAATTGTTCAGGCGGCCCAGCACAACTTTTGCGAATATTGCGCAAGATGAAAGCGGCTGTTCCAGATGCCATCTTTTCTGTAATGCCCAATGCCGGGTTCCCTGAGAAGGTTGGCGGTCGAATCATGTATCCAGCCGGCCCGGACTACTTCAAGGATTACGCCCTGGCGTTCTGGCGTGCAGGTGCAAAGGTGATCGGTGGGTGCTGCGGCACGACGCCGGCGCATATCGAAGTGATGGCTGAGACGCTCGAAGAAACTCCCGAAGATTTCCTGGTGAGCGTCGTATCAGAAGCTGAAACAGTCACAGAATCCGAACCAGAACCGGAAGTACCGCTTTCACAGCTGGCGCAGAAACTGGCTGCTGGCAAATTTGTTGTGGCGGTAGAGATGGATCCACCACGCGGGCTTTCCATTCACAAACGCCTGGCTGGTGCTTCTCTGCTAGCAGATGCCGGCGCGGATGTGATTGATGTGGCAGATAGTCCTATGGCTCGCATGCGGATGAGCCCCTGGGCGGTTTGTCAATTGATCCAATCACAATTTAAGGTTGAGACAACTTTGCATTTCCCCACCCGGGGTCGTAACTTGCTCCGGGTGCAGGGTGACTTATTGGCAGCACATGCCATCAAGATCCGCAATGTGTTTGTTGTGATGGGCGACCCCACAGCCATTGGGGATTATCCTGATGCAAGCGATTCCTATGATTTAGTACCCACAGGCTTGATCCGGTTGATCAAGGAGGGGTTCAATGTTGGGGTGGATCATTCTGGTGGTGAAATCGGTCAGCCGACTAATTTCTTTGTGGGGGCTGCCTTGAATTTATGCCCCCAAAAACCAGAACGTGAAATCCATATCTTACGAAAGAAGCTTGATTCTGGTGCTGATTTCTTCCTGACACAGCCAGTATTTAATGTGTTGGAGGCGCGACGGTTTATGAAGCGATATGAGGACGAGTATGGTCCGATAGGAGCACCCATACTGGTGGGCATCCTGCCGCTTGTGACCGACCGGCATGCCCGCTTTCTGCACAATGAGGTGCCAGGGATTTCCATCCCGGAAGATATCCAGGCCCGCATGTCAGGTGCGGGTGAGGACAAAGCCCAGGAAGGCGCACAGGTCGCCCGGGAATTGATTCAGGAATTACGTGAGGATTTCCAGGGTGTCTATTTTATGCCCCCATTCAACCGCTTTGATATGGTGGCGACGATCATTGATCAGATCAAAAGGTAATGAAAATTTTTAGATTTGTTTTATAATTTGATTACCTTCTCTTCCTTTTGATTTAGCATTACGTGAATGAAGAGCGCATTCTTGTTTTCAATGGGTGAATCGATTCAAGTTTATAATTTTTATTTATGGTATGAAATGTGTAACTTGACTAAAAGCGCACCTTTTATTTTTAAAAT
>JBMCLF010000058.1:0-9284 GCA_048615215.1 Candidatus Brevefilum sp. | reverse complement strand
CTATGTGCAACGCATCAAATCACAGCAAATCCTTTGATCTTCATTTCGATGAAGAGATCGAGGTCACACAAGCGGGTTTTTCCTTCCAGCCCATCCACGGTTTCGAGCTGGAAATTGATGAAACCGTATATATGTATTCAGACAATGGTAATGTCGAGATATATCTGGTAGGCGGGGAACTGGGAGAAGACCAATCCATTGCAGAAATGAACGACGATCTGGCTGCTGAATTTATGGAGAATGTCGGAGACTACGACCTGTTCGACGCTGGCACAGACCAGATTGGGGGAATCACCGGGTTTCTGAATGAAATTCGTTTTTCAAACGCAGAGGAAGATGGCCTCGGATACTGTTTGATCTGTTCGCCGTACATCAATCAATACTTCTTCATCCTAGTGATCACTAATGCCGAATATTGGAAATCGAAAAGCGCTTCCCTCTGGAAGGCTTTAAAAACCACTATTCACTTTCATCCCCAATATCGAATAGAAATCATCGAACAAGTGAAAAAACATCATCCGGATTTGACCTCAGAGACTTATGAAGGCATTCAACCGGGTGAAGAATTTATCCTGACGATTGAGAAAGGGGATGCTTCGCTTCTACTGGCTGCCCGATCTTATGCAATAGAGGATAAGGTCTCGATAAATGAAATTACCTCGCCGGAGGGCGAAACACTATACCGCTTCAACCCGCAAACCGGTGAATTCTTCAGTACGATCAGTGACCAGGAAATTACCGGATCACATGGCGAAGTTTGTTTTTTCTATCCAAGGGACAACCGGCAGGTTTTGAAACCCGGAGATTATCGTTTCAGCTTCTCAACCTCCAGCGGTGACGGTCTTCAGGAAGTCCAATTTATTATCCGTTCCGGCCGTGCCCTAGGATTGCAGAAAATTGACTTGAATTTCTGGCTGGCAATGAATGGCAGCCGGATCTTGGACCAGTCTGAGCAAAACCAATTAACAGACCAGATCTACCACGCTCTCAAGGAACGATTAGCTCCCTTTAATTTATCACCCGGTCGGGTTGACTTTATCCACCCTGCGCCTGATGAACTGGACAGTTTTTCCGTTATCAACCTCGATTCAGACCTTGCCGATTGCAGCTATATGATTGCTGAGAGCGTAGCGAATGACCGCGCCCTGAATATCGGCATGGTTGACAAAATTTACCAGGGAGAACCACCCCAGCCCTCAACAGTGAAGGCTGTCAGCAGCGGCGCACCCGGTATGATCCTTGCGTCCGGATCACCTCATGCCTGCATCCTGATCCAATGGCCTGAGTTTATTGAAGACCCCCACTCTCTTGCTGAGGCCATCATTCAACAGCTTATCATATTCAGCGGGATCGAAACTAAAGATATCGACCAGCTCGACCACGGACCGGAGCTAATCCTCAACCGAGAAATTGCCTGGCGCTTGCGCCGCCACCCCCTGTTTTATGACGCAGAATGATTTCCTCGGTCGATCCATTCAATTGAATTTTCTCTTTCTAATCGCTTCTTCATCACTGAGATCGCCTGCGGGTTGTTATCAATCAAAATAAATTGGCGCCCTAATTCCAAACACACTTCTCCAATCGTCCCGCTGCCGGCGAAAAAATCCATCACGAGATCGCCAGGGTTTGAAGACGCAGCGACAATTCGTCGTAAAACCCCCACTGGCTTTTGGGTTGGATATCCCGTTTTCTCCTTACTGTTAGTACCCACAATCGTATGCCACCAGGTATCCGTTGGAAATTTACCTCGTGTCGCTTTTTTTTTGCCCACCAAACCTGGTGCCATATAAGGTATCCGGTCAACCTCTTTTCGGTTAAAAGTATAGTGATCAGGGTCTTTGACGTAGTACAGGATATTATCGTGCTTTGCCGGCCATCGCGTCTTTGAACGCCCGCCAAAGTCGTAAGCCCAAATGATTTCATTCAAAAATGAGTCTCTGCCAAAGATTGCATCAAGCAGAATTTTACAATAATGAACTTCTCGATAATCAATATGGAAGTACAGGCTCCCATCAGGTGCCAAGACGCGATAAGCTTCCAGCAAGCGCGGCTCTAAAAAACCCAGGTAATCCTCAAAATAGTCTCGATAGGCTCGCTCCCGGATCACCTGTGTCTGATACCGTTTCCCCCCAAAACCCACGCGGTCTCCCTCTTCGTCCCGTTTGACCGCGATTTGGGTTCGTGCCTGATTTTTACCCGTATTGAAAGGGGGATCGATATAAATCAAATTCACTGATCCAGCATCCAACCCTTTTAATACTGCTAAATTGTCGCCAAATATTATTTTATTTTCCATGCTGTAATTTTAACATCAAATAGACAGCATAAGCATCAAGCCTCTTCAAAATCGCAACCTTAAAATATCTTTCTGGTACTTGTAATACTGTGTAATATACACTATAATCTTTTACATGATATTATATATTACATTACGAAAGGTATAGCACGATGAATGACGATACCCTGCTTGCTCAAACCCAGAACCTCGTCCAGGAACTACGCCGGGGGGTGATCGTTCTGGCCGTCCTCAGCCAGCTCGCCGAGGAACAGTATGGCTATTCGCTGATGAAGGGGCTGGAGGACCAGGGCCTGCAAGTGGACCAGGGCACCCTCTACCCCCTCCTGCGCCGTCTTGAAGAACAGAATCTGCTTAAAAGCAACTGGCGTATGGAAACCTCTCGCCCAAGGCGCTACTACACACTCAGTGACTTAGGCCATCAAGTTTTAGATGAAATGATCGGCGAATGGTCTCGGATCAAAACAACTGTTGATAAGATGTTAGAGAATATTAAGGAGAATTAATCATGAAACTTTTAGACCTTTATCTTGAAGAAGTGCACCACCAGCTTCCATCAAAAAACCGGGAGGATATCCTGAAAGAGATCCGTTCCACCCTGCTGGACATGATCGAAGACCGCAAAGTTGATCCAGACCAGGAAGTGAGTGAGGAAACCGTCAAATCTGTCTTGAAGGATTTTGGCTCACCGCGTGAGATCACCCGGCAATATGGTGCGCGCAAATACCTGATCGGCCCCCGGTTTTATCCTGCCTACCTTCAGGTGCTCAGAATCGTATTAATCATAGTTGCTGTAGTAAACATCCTGGGAGTGGTTATCGCTGTCATCAATCCTTCCAACCCCGGCTCAACCCTGATTGAGACAAGCTTACAAATCATTGGTGGGCTTTTCAGCAGCTTGTTCGCCGCCTTTGGCATTGTAACCCTGTCCTTCGCAGGGATTGAACGTACAACGCCAGAGGATTGGAAAGTTTCCATGGATCAAGATTGGTCACCAGAAGATTTGCGCAAACATGAAGAACAAAAACGGGTCAG
The DNA here is from genome assembly GCA_048615215.1 of Candidatus Brevefilum sp. GTDB lineage: Bacteria > Chloroflexota > Anaerolineae > Anaerolineales > Anaerolineaceae > Brevifilum. The sequence continues at coordinate 5,953 of JBMCLF010000058.1, read as the reverse complement.
TATCACCGGACTGGCCATTGAAATCACATTATCCCTGCTATTTATTGCCGTGCTGAACTTCTTCCTTGACCGTGTTGGGATCTATTATCTGGCCGAATCTGGCTGGGTTTCCGCACCAATCTTGAATGAGAATTTTCACCGCTTTATCCCTTGGATTACTGCTGTGGTAACCTTGGATATTGGCCTTAATCTCTACCTGATCCGTCAGGGATATTGGGATAAATTGTCTGTTATAGCCAAGGTATTGTTCAATGCCTTCGAGATTGCCATTATCTTCGCGGTCCTGGTTGGCCCGGACATCTTCACCATTGACCCCGCCGCCTGGAGAGCTCTTGCACAAGAGTCAACCATTGCCGCCACGGAACTGACCCGTATCATGAATCTTCTCTTCAAAATCCTGTTCGGGCTTTCTATATTCGGGTTGGTTGTGGATTCCATCAAACGTTTGTATGAATTCTTCATACAAGGTAACCATCCGCGAATCGAGATTGATGCGGAATAATCAATCAAAAATCACAAAAAAGGCTGTCTCGGAACTTCGAAACAGCCTTTTTTTGTTGTGTTGGAAGCGTTCTTTTTGTGAGTCCCACTTATGCCTTTAGAGACTATCGTTAGCATTAATAGTAAAAAATCCACTTAAATAAATATTATCCGAGTTACCAAATTTAATAGCGTCATTCCCAACGGTCTTTAAACGAAAGGCAACTTCGCTTTCAACCATAATCTAATAACCTATTAATAGACTGGAAGTAAGTTGAAATGAAAATGCATAATAATCAAAATCAATAAGGAGAAAGAAACATGATCAAAAAGAGAAAATTATTAACCGTAATGGTCGGTTTATTGGTCTTCTCGGTTTTATTGTCTTCCTGTCAGGCATTCGGTCTGGGCGACCAGGAACCCGACGAGGATGTCCTTGAAACCGCAGCAGCCCAAACCCTTGCTGCACTGCAGACTCAAACCGCAGAAGTCGAGCCGACGGACACGCCCGAACCAACGCCAACGACTGCGCCGACAGACACACCCACGCCAACCCCAACAACTGAGGAAACAGAACCTTCAGATAATGCTGAAGCATTTGAACTTTACAATTTTGCGGAAAACGTCTGCCAGGCAGGCTGGGAATCCAGTGTGGTGGAGGACATCCAATGTCCAAGTGACGAGAATTTTGATCAGGGCTTTGTCCAACCCGTACAATCTCCCGCGCTTGAAGATGGCAATACCTACAATGAACCAGCCATGCTAACCTATCCCGACTCAGGTAAGAGCGGTTACATGGTTGGGCGCTATCCTGATCTTCGAATTGAGGATGGCGATCATTTTCGGGCAATTATAGGCTGCCAGGCCGATGCTGAGAGTTGCGATGTGCGTTACACACTGCGTGTGGCCATTCCCGGCGAAGGTTTTGATAACCTTGGAAGCTGGCGCGAGATCAATGAAGGCCAGGTTTATCCGATTGATGTTGATCTTTCAGCCTATGCCGGTATGGAAGTGGGAATCGTCCTTTCAGCGATTGCCGCCGACGACACCGGAGAGAATTACGCCCTCTGGGTCAACCCACGAGTTGTGCGAAATGCCGGTAGAGTTGAGGATCCTGAAACAGGCGGCATTTGCAACTGGGGCCGTTTCGTTGACGATGTAACCATTGAAGACCGCACGGTGCTGGATGCAAACGAGTCCTTCACTAAAACCTGGCGTCTCGAAAATATTGGGGATTGCACCTGGACGACTGGTTACGAAGTATTCTTCAATGCGGGCAACCAGATGAGCGCGCCTGCAATCGTAAACATGCCTGAGACCGTTGCTCCGGGAGAAACTGTGGATATCAGCATTGATATGGTTGCGCCTGACTCACCCGGCACTTATACTGGCTACTGGCTTCTTCGGGATGAAGAAGGCGATATATTCGGTTTGGGCTCGGATACAGATTCCCCCTTCTGGGTGCGCATTCGTGTCACAGAAGAGGACGAAGTTGTAATTTATAACTTCGCAGACAACGTTTGTGAAGCAGGTTGGGAATCCGAGGTAGAAGAGAATATCCCTTGCCCCAGCACAGAAGACTTTGATCAGGGTTTTGTGCAGAGCCTTGACAGTGCAGAATTGGAAAATGGAAACACTTACGTCGAACCGACAATCCTCAGCTATCCCAATGATGGAGAGGGCGGCTACATGGTTGGTCGCTTCCCCGACCTCGTTATTGAAAAGGGTGACCGTTTCCTGGCGACAATTGGCTGCCAGCTTGGCGCCGAAGCCTGTGATGTACGTTACACATTGCGGATTGTGCGGACAGGCGAAGGCTTTGACCGGCTGGGAATGTGGCATGAAGTTTATGAAGGTCTTATCCATCCAATAGATGTTGACCTTTCAGATTACGCCGGACAGGAAGTAGAAATTGTCCTTTCCACCATTGCCGCTGACGATACAGGCGAAAATTACGCGCTTTGGCTCAATCCCCGCGTTGTGCGCGAAACAGACTGACAAGTAACAAGAAAATTCATTCAGGGCTGGGAATAAATCTCAGCCCTGTTTTTTTATCAATATTTTCTTTTTGTCATCGAACACGTTCGGTATAATTAAGACAAATACAGTCTAATTAATAAATCAAAGGAGATTATATGAAGCGCAAATTCATTCCGGTTTTTCTAATACTCAGCGCCTTTTTCCTTTTCGCCTGCGGGCTGACGGATAGGTTTCTGGGTATTGGCGAGCAGTTAATCAGCACACTGGAAGAGGAAGCTGCGCCAACTGAACCCACAGAAGCTGAACCACAAGAACCGCAAGCGACCTCCACACCCGAAGAATTCATGGAAGAGACCCAAGAACCCACAACTCAGTCACAAGCAGATACAGATAGCGCTTGCTATCACCCTTTCTTCCCCGTGGTAGATGGCGCTTCTTGGACCTATGAATCTACGGACAGCAGTGGATACACTATCCAGATCGAAGAAACAGGCGAAGACACTTTCACCATGACACAAATCATGGCCGATGAAGATGCTGAATTTACTGTGGATTGGTTCTGCAGCGATAACGGACTTCTACGCGGGACCTTTGGCCAATTTGATATTTTAAATCAGGTAATTTCGGAGGAAGAAACCCCTGAAATGACATTTGATACCATAGAATGGGAAGGGGAAACCCTTCCAGCCCCAGAGCTGATGGAGACCGGCTACACCTGGACTTCCAATTACACACTCAATGCTGAGGTAAGCCTGGAAGGCTTCTCCCAAATGATGGACGTGAAGGTTAGCATTGATCATGAAATCGGCGCTATTGAAGAGGTGACCATCCCAGCCGGGACCTTCCCCGAAGCCTATCGGGTTGACAGCACCGGCAGAATTGAATTGTTCATGAAAATGGATGAGTCCTCCAACCCCCTGAACGATTTTGAGTTCAACTTCAGCACCTGGTATGTCGAAGATGTGGGAATGGTGCAGAGCGGCAGCGAGTTCTTGGGCTATTCCTCAACGGTAGAACTGGCTGAATTTTCAATGCCTGAGTAATATACGATCGCTCAGAAAATCAAATCGTTGATAAGATAGCACATTGAGCTTACATTTTGAACACTTTCTCCCGCAGGAGATAATTTATGTCAGACTTCGCGAATACGAATTCTGGCAACTCTTGTGGGAGTTTTTGGTTAACAAGATTTCACAAATGCTTTCACGGGGCAGCCTTTATCAGTCAACTCGAATTTATCACAACAATCGCAGCTGTTGGAGGTCCGGTTTTGGAGGATAGGCTGTTACCCGAGTGTCGATATGATTTGTTGTACATAATTTATAAAACAAATGAGCCAGTTTGTCCTGGTTACGAGCCGGACAGTGGTATGCATCCCCAAAAGCCGCTTCATATTTGGCACGAAGTCCAGGAAAATGCTCATCTAATTTCTGATAATAGTGCTCTCGCTGCCCTTCCCGCATGGTCATCCCGAAGGACGGAATGATATAATCTGCGCCGTGATCTTTTGCAGTCAGCACGATCCGGGTGATTTTTTCGGGCGAATCCTCAATAAACGGCAACACTGGCATCATCACGACACCTGTTTCAATCCCATTTTCGGAAAGCACACGCATGGCCGCCAACCTGCGACTGGGAGAAGGCGCGCCAGGTTCCAGCTTTTTTGCCAGGAGGTCGTCTGCAGTGGTGATGGTGAAACTGACCCGGGTTTTCACTCGATTAATGTCTTGTAAAATCGCCAGGTCCTTCAGCACCATGTCTGATTTTGTGATGATGTGCACCGGGTAGCGATATTTTGCTATCATCTTCAGGGCTCGCTCTGTAATCCGATAGCGCTCTTCAGCGTAAGTATAAGGGTCATTCATCGATCCAAACCCAATCAACCCGATCTGGCGTTTTCGGGGTAGGGCATCTTCAAGAAGCTCCAGTGCGTTCATTTTGATAAGCACTTCTTCATTGAAGTTTTCTATTTGGTAACAATGGCTGCGCGTGTCGCAATAAATACACTGGTGTTCGCAGCCGCGATAAAGATTGAGATTGTACTTCAAACCAAACCATTCATCCTCCCCGCTTAGGTGGTTGAGAATGCCTTTCACTTTAATTTCTCGATAACGCATTGACGACACCCGCTTTTCTGTTTTTTCAACTTGAGGTTAGCAGCCAGTTATTACAGATCATCTTTTACGGTAAACCCTTCAAATAATAACATTTTTCGGTAAACCGATCTATGGGCATTAAGCCATGATGATTCGCTCTTGATAAAAGCATTAATTTAAGTTAAGATGCAAACAGATTAACACAAATTAGCCATTAATTGTCGGAATAGAAAAATGCATTAAACCGCATTTTTTAATTGTCACTACCCATTAAGGAAGGCTGTGTGAAAAGGGATTTTCTTCTGGCAACCGCAAAGGTATGGGGTAGATCTATCGTTTTGATCCTGGTTCTGTTTACGCTACCGACCTATACCGTGTTTGCAGCCGGAATCTGTCACTCTATAACGCCCAATCCTGCAGTAACAACCAACGGGGACCAGCAAATCCCAACCTGGTCGCCTCCCCTGGATCCTGAATTCTCCAAATGGGATAACCATCCCGTGACCTACGACCCTGTCAATGGAGCTGTTGAACAGGGAAGGTTTCCAGACTGTAAAACCTGCCTACCACTTGAAAAAGATTATTACAAACCAGACCCATCCCCAACACCCATTTGGCCCGCTTCACCAACGGCAAAGATTATTGCCACCTGGCCTGCTGGTGAGACAAGTGAATGCTCGGGCATGTTGGTGGATTCAGCAGTTGCCTTGACAGCCGGACATTGTGTCTACACACATACTGCTGAATTTTGCAATGATGAAGAGTCTTGCTGGGTGTCGGAATTAACGCTTTATCTTAATTATGGAACTTCAGATGTTCAGGAAAGCAGCTTCACACAGCTTCTCACGTGGACAGCCTGGACAGAAAACCAAGATTACAAGTACGACATTGCTGGAATAAAACTCGATCAGCTTCTGGGAAACAGTGTGGGCTGGCTGGGGTTTGGGTATAATAATGATGATCAGTTCTTTCCCAACAAAACATTCGAGCATACAAGCTATGCTGACAACATGTTAACACCATGGAGCGGCATGGTCACTGCAATAGATGAGCATCAATTTTACACAGATGGCGCCAGCAATTATGGGCAGGCTGGCGCTGGATTGCACAGCAATGACTACTTCCACATTATTTACAGTGTGCTCTCACATAAAATTGATGAAGATGAAACCATAACTGGCCACACACGCATCACACCTGATAAATTCTTTGCGCTTCGTGATTGGATTAACGGTGGCATCAAAAAAAAGAATTTTATTTACTACATGCCGCTTTTTCCTGAATAATAGTTTGTCGAACTATATCAACCCAATAAAAAGGAGATCGAGATGGGCCACATCCCCGAAGATGAGAATTTTGAAGAATATATGAATGCTTCTGCTGAAGAATGGAGCAAA
>JBMCLF010000057.1:0-9292 GCA_048615215.1 Candidatus Brevefilum sp. | reverse complement strand
TGGAGACCTTGTGTATCACATGGTCATTGGATCGGCGTTGCTGTTAATCTTTCTTGTTGCGCTTCCTGACCGCCGCCAAGCCGCCCGGTCAAGCGCACAAAATCACGTCCGAATCGGTGCAGGCCTGCTCCTGGCATTCCATCTCCTTCTGGCAATTATCACTAAGCTTGTTATCCCCGCGGGATTGCATTCCTCAATGACCGCAGTCACCATCGAATTCTTGATTAACTCGCTGACCCTGCTCTGGTTGATCTGGTCTTTTATTGATCGGGATGAAACATTTCTCATCACCGGTTCAGCCATTTTTATCTCATTAGCCTTATTGCTATGGAGTGCTGTCTCACTTGTGATGCTTCATCTGCAGCCCGAATTTCTCCCTGATGAAAACGATTGGATGCTTGCCATCTGGGACCTTGGGAGCATTGCCCTATCCGCACTCGGTGTCGCCATCTTATGGTTGAAACGCCCCCAGGGGTGGACGGTTGGAACATCCATCCTGCTGATGCTTGGACTGGGCCACGCTCTACCCTTCCTGTTCGCTGAACCTGACATCGTTCAACCTGGAACAATCCGTCTGGCGCAAGTTCTGGCCCTACCCTGGGCAATCATACTGACACAACGGTTTAAGACTCGCTCGGATGAGGAAGGCCGGGCTTCTGGACAGGATGAACGGGCAGACGTCACTACACTTTTGGTAGAGGAGTTGTTAAAAATCTCCCGGCTTGAAAACGCTAATGAGAAGTATCTATCAATTGCCCGTGCCCTCAGCCTAAGCGTAGTTGCTGATATGTGTTTTCTTATCCGGCATGATGGTGCAAAGGGGATGATTGTTTGCCTAGCCGGCTATGACCTGATCCGGGAACAGCCCTTATCCATACCCTCACTTCATCGTGAAGATCTGCCAAACATCATACAAGCCTGGGAAAGCTCGCACCCCTTTTCGCCTTCCTATCCACCGTTAGAAACCAAAGATGCAGCCACGCTGAGAGAGGTGTTAAAGTGTTACCGCATCGGCAACGTCCTGGCCTATCCGCTTGGAACTGCTAGCCGACCTCTCAATGGTGGTGTGATTTTCCTCTCACCCCATACAGATAAGAGGTTTGGAAAGCATGAGAAAACACTCATGGCCAAGATTGAAGATGTCCTGGCACAGGTATTGTTTGAACCCGGACCGGTGGAAAAACTTACTGCTGAATTAGAGGCAGTTAACCAGCAAGCAGGAAAGCTCCAGAAAAATGCTGAAACTTTATCTCAACGCCTGTCAGACTCTGAAACAACGATTGCAGACCAGGAAAGCCAGATCAAACAATTAAAGGCTAAATACCAGATTGAAAAGCTAAAAATGATCATGGAGATCAACGCCTGCCAGGACAAGATTTTCCGCCTGTCATCGCAGGCATCTTCGCACAAACAAGACATGGCCAAATTGGAGGAATTGAGAGCTCGCATCCGCGAATTGATCACCGAAAGGGAACGGCTCGAGGGCGAGCTTGCAAGCGCCAATTCCCGAATTGAAGCGCTGGAATCACAATTATCCACTCCCTTAACGACACAGGCGATCATAAAAAACGAAATCATCAGTCTTGCCGCTCTTACTGCCAACATCAAATTGTCTTTTGGCCCACGCTGTCAGCGCCAGGGTTTGAGATTGAACATCGACAATCCTGAAGGACACCAATTGATCAAAACTGACCCGGAAAAATTGCAAAACCTCATTGACAACCTGCTGGAAAATGCGTTGCTTGCTTCAAAACCGGAAAGTACGCTCCATTTTGAGCTGAACCTATCTTACGAAACCGGAATGCTCCAGCTCCAGGTCACTGATTATGGAGCTGGGCTTTCAAACGAAGAACAGCGCACTTTGTTTAACGAACAGGAAGAACCTCCGGCTGGCATTGGCAGTCTCGAATCTATCCTGGAAGCAGTGCGTCTTGTCCAGGCACTAAATGGGAAAGTCTGGCTGCGCAGCAAGCAAGACGCATTCACATCCTTCCGCGTTCAGCTGCCTGTTCGCATTATGGACTAAGAAAGACTGAGAAAAATGACTTTATCGAATATAATAAATCCATCATCAGGGGTTCAAAAAACCCAGATAAATTGAAGGAAATTATGCCACAATCGAGAAGAATACCCACAGGTAATCAAACGAATAACACAAGCAGCAGAAGAAGAAGACGAAGAAGTAGAAGAAGTAAACGCGGGCTAAAAATCTACGAAGTGGTGCCTGTGTTCGTGCTGCTATTCCTGGTATGCCTGCTGGGCTATATCCTGGTTACGGGCCTCCTTTCAAACGATGGCACAAACCCGGCTTATGCTTATGCCATGCAGACCAAGCAAGCACTTGACGCTGCGCCTTCACCCACCCCCTTTCAGCCAGAAAACGATGTCTCAAACCCAACGCCCAATCAAACCCAGGTCAACAATCCAGACCTGGAACCCACATCCACCCAGCGAGTCCTGACCAAGCCCGAAGGCCAGGTCAATATCCTCATGTTGGGCTCTGACGTACGTCCAGAGGGAGGCGGGTTCCATACAGACATCATCGTTTGGGTTTCATTGAATCCCAAAGGCGAGTTTGTCTCCGCCGTTTCCTTCCCGCGCGATTTATACGTCCGCATTCCCGGTCAAGGAGAAAACCGCATCAATGTAGCCTTTCCCCGGGGCGGTTTTGAGCTGCTGGCGGATACCTTTGAATTAAATTTTGGCATACGGCCGGACCACTACATCCTGGTGGACTTTAATGGCTTCACCACAGTTATCAACAACCTGGGCGGGATTAACGTCCAGGTTGCCAAGAAGTTATCCGACAGCTGTGCCGAATGGGTGAATTCCAGTGGTTGGTGCAGTGTAGGCCCAGGAACCGTGCATATGAACGGCGATCTGGCCCTTTGGTATGCACGCTCGCGCTACAGTACCAACGACGTCGATCGCTCCAGGCGTGCACAAGAAGTAATTGAAGCCATTTTTCGCCGACTGATGAGCCTGGACGTAATCCCGCGCGTGCCTGAACTTTACAATACCTATACCAACTATGTCCAGACAGATATCCGGCTGGAAGAAGTTCTTGCCCTGCTGCCATTAGCAAACAAGATCAATGACAATGGCGACATCCGCAATTATGTCATCGGCTACGACCATGCCTATGATTGGGTCACACTTCAAGGCGCACAGGTGCTCGTCCCGGATTACGAAGCGATCCAGGATGTGATGACTGAAGCGCTTGAAATGGAATATTGAAAAATTTGACACATGACTCTAAATCGTATAAACTAAATTATCTGACTGGCTACACGAAAGATTTGGAGTACCGATGTCACCTTCTGAAACAACCACCGCCCCGGCCCATTTAACTGAAAGAACTCATCTTCAACCCGCCATTCAGGCCTGGAAGATTTATCTCAAAGACCAGGGAAAATCCCCATACACAATCAAAGCATTTATTGCTGACTTGAACCTGTTGGATACCTTCCTGCCGCCCGAAACAACCCTGGGCGATATCAACCTGAAGGACTTACAAGATTTCACCAATTGGCTCGAAAACGAACGTGGTGTCCCCTGCAGCCCGAAAAGCCTCTCCCGACGGATTACTTCCTTAAAGAGCTTCTTCCGCTGGTTGCAAAATGGTGGCGTTTTGCTCGTTGACCCCGCTGACAAGCTCGTGCAGCGCACGGTGACCAGCCCTTTGCCAGATGTTCTGAGCCGGGAAGAAATCGAAGTAGCAATGGACACGGCCCTGGCAATGCGAGAAACTGAAGAGCCCGACGCACGCCCCTATGCCCTGATCAAGCTCCTTTTAGAGACAGCCGTAAAGAAAGGCGAATGCATGCGAATCGGATTGAACCACCTTTCTGTGGAAGATCCCGAAAATGCGCATGTCTTCATACGCTATAACAACCCCCGCTACCGGTACAAAGAACGGAAAATCCCCCTCTCTGTGGAATGGGTCAAAGCCTTCAATGAATACGCTGCCCAATACGAGCCGGAAGAACGCCTGTTCCCTTGGACCGCACGGCGTATGGAATATATCCTGGAAGACATCACTGAAGCAGCCAAACTTGACAAGCGCATCTCCTTTGACATGTGCCGTTGGAGCAGCGTGTTGATGGACCTGGTCGACGGGTTAGAGCCTGACAAGATCCGCCAGAAGCTTGGTGTCTCAAAGATCCAGTTTCGCGAGGTACGTCGTAAGCTGCGCAAACTCGCCTTGCAGCAGGGCTTTGAAATCGGAATTGACGGGGAAGACGAAGAAGAGTGAAATCAGGCAATGAAAACAAAAGCCGGGACATCCCGGCTTTTTAATTTTAAGTTCGCTGGCTTCAGTCTGTGACTTTTCCAGCAAAAAACAATGAATTCAAATTGATAATATATTATTACATCGAGATTAGCGTAGCCAACTTTATTATCATGCCACCTGCATCACCTTGAAATGTAAAATTCGCTGCGACTGCTCATTTAACTTAAACGCCTCCGATGGGCGCAGGCCCACCGCCCAGACAACCTCGCCCGCTGAGCAAACCAGCGGCCACAGGTCACGCAGATGCGGCGGCACCTTTTCATTAATAAAAAAATCCTGCAGCGACTGCGAATGCCCCGCCATACCCAGCGGCTGCCAGCGCTCCCCCGCCTTCCGACCACGTACCGTCAGTGGAAGAACCAATTTTTCTGCGTCCAGCCAGACTTCATACGGCCCCATCGCGCCCAATGCTGCCAGTGGATCTTCTGGAACATGTACTTCATCCATCTCGACCCGCCAGCTATGACGAAGCTCAACCGGGGTTCCGAGATCAAGCAGTGTTGTCTGGTCTTTTGAGACCAACAACGGCTTGCCCCAATCCGGCAAAACCGCACCCCAGGTTTTCACAATTAACCTGTCCCCCAGTACGGCCAGGTTCAACCGTGCTACCAGATCAATCTCACCGCTTTCTGAAGGGACTTCGATAAAAGCCAATCCGCGGTCGATAGCAGCAAAGCCAATGTCACGCAAGTCCGGCCGCAGACGCTCAATCGCCCTGCGCAGGACACGCCGCTGCATAGCGGTGGCCAATGAACGGAAAGCCTGCAGGTCCAACTGCACCCGATCATGTGAGTCCTTGATAAAACATTTCTCCCACGCCCCCGCCGCCAGGGATTCAATAAAGCGGTTCTCTTCCCCCAATACTTCAGCCGTGCGCCACAACACCTGCCGGATTTGGGGATTGTACGTTTCTAATTCCGGCATCAGGGCATGTCGCAGCCTGTTGCGGAAATACCTCAGGTCGCGATTGGTGGCATCCTCTCTCGGAGTCAATCCGGCTTCCGCTACGAAAGCCTCAATCTCTTCCCGCCAGATCCCCAGAAGCGGCCGCACAATCGGGATCTGTGCATGCCTGTTTGAAAAGGTTCGCCGGTAACTCATACCCGAAAGACCCGGCAGTCCGGCCCCTCGCAGGAAGTGCATCAGGACCGTTTCCACCTGGTCGTCGGCATGATGTGCTACGGCCACCGCCTGCGCCTTTTGCCGGCGCGCCTGATCGAACAGGAATTGATAGCGCACTTCTCGAGCGGCCTCTTCAATCGACTGGCCCTGCTCTTCGGCATACCGGCCCACATCAATACGAGTGCTGACAAAGCGCAGTTTTTGCGCCTTCGCCAATCTTTTCACAAAAGCCGCATCCTCCGTAGATTCGGGACGCAGGGCATGATCCAGGTGAGCAACGATCGGATGATAACCCAAATTAACCAGCCCCAACATCAGTGCAAGGCTGTCCGCGCCGCCGGACACACCCAACACGAGTGGTTCATCTGGTGTCAGCCCGCATTTATTTTTTGTCGTCTCTGCGAGAACATCCAAAAACATATTTTCATTATAGCACCGGGAAATTTGAGAGGAATGAAATAAGGTATACTTCATCAAGGATTCATGTAATATGAAGGAAAAGAAAACCCTAATCGGCATCACAGGAAACATCGCCACGGGGAAAAGCGTGGTTCGGCGAATGCTGGCCAACGCCGGTGCCCTCGGGCTTGACGCCGATGTGATCAGCCATCGCATGATCTACCCATCCGGCCCTGCGCATCAGGATGTAGTGGATGCCTTTGGCGAGCGAATCCTCACCGAAAACAATGAGATCTCACGCACAAAACTTGGGGAAATTGTGTTCAAAGACCCCGAACAGCTTGCAAAACTCGAAGCTATCATCCACCCTCTTGTGACCGATGCCATTCAACAAAGGATGGATAAGGCACAAACGCATCTGATTGCACTGGAAGCGATCAAACTGCTCGAAGCCGGCCTGGGAAAGATCTGTGATGCCGTTTGGGTCAGCCATGCCCCCCGGCAAATCCAACTGGAACGTCTCTTGCAAACTAGGAACTTAACCGAAGATGAGGCGTTGAACCGGATTAAGGCCCAGCCTCCGCAGGAAGAAAAGCACGAAAAGGCCCAGGTTGTCATTTGCACCAATGGCCCTTTCCAAGAAACCTGGAAGCAGGTTCTTGATGCCCTTAATGATACAATTCATACAAGGGATTTGAAAACCGCTCCGCTCCTGAGTTTATCTGGGGCTTACACTGGCCAATCACGGCATGCGCTGCCCTTTGAAAAATTACTGGATTTTTGGGACGCCCATTCTGGCGAAAGGACATCCGGCCTGTATGAATCTTTAGGTTTGCGGATGATCCAGCCCCTCACGAGCACAGAACGGATACGGGCACTGATCCTCTGGAAGGAATGGAACTTCACCGCTACAATGACCCGTGTGATACCAGGTGACGCCCTTCTATCAGATTTCGCCATTGTGATGGATGCATTTATCGCAGCAGCCCAACGGCAGGGATGCGAACTCCTGCTGCTGCCCAACATACTGGCCCAGCAGATTAATCTCAAACCTGGCGGATTCGGGTTTGAGCCCAAGAAACCGCCTGACCTTCCCTACCCCGCCTGGCGGTACGCAGCGCAAACTTTATCATCCGGAGAAAGAGTTTGGGCCCAGATACTGGCACAACCACTGGAAGCAAAAGGTGATTTTCAGTTAAAATAGATCAAAAAGACCATGACCCAGATTATCAACGATATCTTATTTCTATTTCAAAGGTTTGGATGGACTGACTTCCTCGATATTATACTGGTATCAGTCATCTTTCTCCTTCTGCTGATTTTTCTCAGGGATACCGAAGCGCTCGTGCTGCTGCGCGGCGTGTTTTTCATTATCGTTTTGTTGGGCCTGGTTACAACTTTAGTAGATCTGCCAGCTTTCTCATGGCTGATCAGCACTGTGCTGCCGGCATTGCTATTTGCCATCCCTGTCATCTTCGCCCCTGAGATTCGTCGCGCCCTCGAGCGCGTCGGGCGCGCAGGCACCGTTACCTTCCTCTCCCGGCGGGGATTTCTCGATGAGGAACAGATGCAGAACACCCTGGACGCCGTTGTTCGGGCATGCGGCCGTCTCTCCGAGCGACATCACGGCGCGCTGATTGTGATCCAGCGTGCGCAAGGCTTATTGGAATACATTGAAACCGGCGTGCCTATGGACGCCTTAGTCACACCGGAGCTTCTCTTGCAAATCTTCTATCCCAACACACCACTCCATGATGGCGCGGTGATTATCGTTCTTAACAAAGTCAAAGCGGCCTCCTGTGTAATGCCGCTTTCGGCCAGCGGCGTGCTCAACCGCTCACCCGAGCGAACCATGGGTTTGCGTCACCGGGCAGCCCTGGGAATCTCAGAGGTCAGCGACGCCATTGCTGTGGTCGTTTCTGAGGAAACCGGCAGCATTTCTATCGCGCAAAACGGCAAGATGATCCGGCGCCTCAACATGGAACGCTTTCAGAACACTCTGGAAGCTTTTTTCCAACCTACTGAACTCCCCGATGGAAAGTCCCTTTTCGACTGGCTGCGTACCTTATTTACTTCGAACTCTGACCAGCAGGACGGAGGCGACGCATGAGATTCCTTCCCAAAATCATCCGTAACCTTCCCTCTCTGCTAACAGCTCTGATCTTCGCAATCGCGGTATGGATTTTTGCCGTCACTCAAACTGACCCCACCGAGACCCGCAACTACCCGCGCCCCCTCGAAATGGAGGTTATCGGCCTGGCTTCTGAATTGACCATCGTCAACGACATCCCCAATCAGGTGAACCTGTCTCTGCGCGCACCCACCTCCATCCTCAACCGTTTAGAAAACGATGCCAACCTGATTGAGGTCACCCTGGACCTTTCAGGCCTGGAAGCAGGTGTTCATAACCTCAGCCCACAGGTAAACATCAATCTTTCACCGGTGGAAGTGGTCAGCATTAACCCCTCTTCGGTTTTTGTCAATTTGGATGCCATTGTTACCCGGACTTTTCCGATCAGAATCCTCACAGTCGGCAACCCGGCGATAGGCTTTGAAAACGGTGAGCCCGAGTTGGGCGAGGAAAACGTAACCGTTTCCGGCCCGCAATCAAAGGTGGATTCAGTGGAAGAAGTTATGGGGGAAATCAGCATTGTGGACGCTGCTGAAAACATTCAACGCACTGTCAACCTGGAAGCAATCAACGCTGACGGCGCAGAAGTGACCGGTATTTCCTTTAACCCCCGCTCCATCGAGGTCACTATCCCCGTCAACCAGCGCGGCGGCTACCGCACCGTAGTCGTCAAAATCAATACCACCGGACAGATTGCCGCTGGCTACCGTTTGACAAATATCTTCGCCATGCCGCCTACAGTGACGGTCTTTTCGTCCAACCCTGCACGTGTGGAGGATCTAGGCGGCTTCTTAGAGACTGCGCCTATCAACCTGAATGGCGCCAACGAGAGCATGGAAATTCGCGTTGCGCTTCAGCTTCCAGAGGGTGTAAATGTCGTCGGCAGCCAGAATGTGACGGTTCAGGTGGAGCTTGAGCCGATCGAGAGCAGCATTAGCTTCAACAACCTCCCCATACAGGTAGAGGGGTTGGAGGAAGGTCTTGAGGCGGTCATTTCGCCCCAACAGGTAGACGTGTTCCTTTCCGGCCCGCTCAGCCTGTTAGAAAAGCTCAGCCCGGGGACACTGACGGTGATTATTAACCTGTCCGACCGCGATCCGGGTACCTACCAGCTTGCCCCGCAGGTGGTCCTTGAAGAGGAAGATATCAACGTTGACGCCATCCTGCCAAACACACTGGAAGTGACCATCTCGGAGGAGAACAGCAATCCCAGCACGGAATTAACACCCACGCCAACACCAGAGCCCTGAGGTATAACATCTAAAAAGCCGCTTTGAACTCATCCACAGCTTTTTGGCCGCTGCGCCAATCCCTCAAAAATACTGCTATGTCATCATTTCGAAAAT
>JBMCLF010000056.1:0-9409 GCA_048615215.1 Candidatus Brevefilum sp. | reverse complement strand
ATCCCACCAGATGTACCGGAGACTTTCTATGCGGATTTAATTCAGCTCCTTAAGTCCCGGGGCGCGCGGGTCATCTTGGATGCAAGCGGAGGACCTCTGCGCTTAGGCTGTCAGGAAGCGCCTTTTCTTGTAAAAATTAATGTCCCTGAGGCCTCAGAATTGGTCGGTTTTGAGATTGACGATCCGGAAGATGCCAAACGTGCGGCCTTGCCCTTTCTGCGGATGGGTGTGACGGTTTTCGGGCTCACAATGGGGAAAGCCGGGCTGCTGCTGGCAACCCAGAAGGAGATGGTCTATGCTTCTGCGCCGCGCATCCATGTTCGCAATGCGGCCGGTTCAGGGGATTCGCTTCTGGCGGGGTTGATCTACGCCCAACAGCAGGGGTTGGATCTGGTGGAGACGGCGCGCTGGGGGGTGGCTACTGGGAGCGCTTCAGTGGAAACTGACGCGGTGAGTGAGTTTGAGATTCAACGGATCCAGGAATTATTGGACCAGATCGATTCCAAGATTATCAACGTGATGTGATTTCTAGTGGATGTTTCAGGAGGGGTTATGGAGGCTAATGTGAATGAATTAGCCCCTTGTGGTGTCTTTTGTGGGGCGTGTCCGTCATTTGAAAAGACTTGCTTTGGCTGTTCATTAGCGACCACAGAACAGAGGCGCACCAGCTGGAAGGGCTGTCAAATTCGCATTTGCTGCTATGAAGAAAGAGGTCATCGGTATTGTGCGGACTGTGCCGATTTTCCATGCAAGATTATTGAGCAAAAACTGATCAAATCTCATCCCAATAACCCAAAATACACTTACCGGCATGAAATCCCAGAAAATGCGAGAAAATTTACGGCGCTTGGGCTGGAGGACTACCTAATCTACCTGAAACAAAAATGGTCCTGTGCTGATTGTGGTGGTAAGGTGACATTTTATGATTACCTATGTCAGGAATGCGGCAAAAAGTCTATTGTTTAATCGCATTGACCGTGGGGGCATACTTAGGATTAATCTATAGCTGGAATTTAGAAAATCAAATCCAAATTCGCCTGTTCTTCGATTACTGTCTGCTGTTCCTCAGTTGGGATTGGTTCGAAATTTTTGCAGGCTTCATAAATGTCATCCAGCAGTCTGTAATCCCCTGCAGTGCAGATATGGGTCAGCTTGTGGGAAAGCACAAAATTAATATTGCGCTGAATCGCTTCCTTATCTTCGAAAGGTTCGTACCAGGTGTGATGGGTATGTTCCCTCTCACCCCAGGGGGCTTTGGCAATGGCTTTGATTGCCATCACACCCACATCCTTCTCTTCACAAAGGTCGAGCAGCGCTAAAGCGCCAGCCCGATATTGATCATCCGCGAACAAAGCCGGGTAGATTGGGAAGAGCACGGAGTCAAAGTCGAAACGTGAGAGGGCTTCGATGAAGAGTTGGGGCGCTTCCATCCCGTGGCCGGTGATCCCGATGAATCGGGTCAGACCCTGCTCTCGCATTTCAATGGCACCCTCCAGGGCGCCGCCGTTTTGCGTGCATTGATTTAATTCGGCCATGGTTGTGATTGCGTGAAGTTGATAAAGGTCAAATTGATCAACGCGAAGGCGACCTAGCGACTCATGGCATTCTTTGATCAAACCTTCTTTAGTGCGTTCCATTGTTTTGCATCCTAGGAAGAATTTTTCCCGGATGCGCGGCATCCAGGGTCCCATACGTAATTCTGCTTCTCCGTAAGTGGGGGCGATATCGATGTGGTTGAGACCCACATTGATCATCCCCTGGATAACCTGATCAGCCAGAGGCTGATCAAGGCGGCTCAATGAGGCTGCGCCAAACACCGCCAATGTGCTATGATCTGTGCGTCCAAAACGCCGTTTATCCATAATTTTCTCCTTTGGTTTTAGGTTCACACAACGATCATGCCGCCAGGCCCCTGCCGGCGTTTGAATGTGGGGGCGTTTTCCTGGATTGATTCGCGTTTTTTCTCAGAGAGAAGCTGATCGACAATATTGATCTCTTCTCTGGCTGCTTTGAAAGACTCCAATTCCCCTAAACGATTGATCAGGGATTGAAATTCCTGCAAGCTTAGCAAAACACCCACGCGGCGGCCTTCTTTGTCAACCAGATACTTTTCGTTCAGTGAAATGTTATTCATAGATCCGTTCTTTTGTCAGGTGATGGGGTGAAAGGCTCAAAGTGAGCAGGTTTCGTTGGATGCGTACGCTGCCTTTATTTTACCTTGTTTCCATCCAGATATGGCCAAAAAAAAGCCCCGGCGCTAACCGGGGCTCGTTGTGAGCGGACTGTTTTTATGATAAGCCGAGGATCTTGTCTGTCTCAAGGTCTATATCTATATCGTAATAGGCAGGGCGGGTGGGCAGCCCGGGCATGGTGCTCATCGTGCCCAGCAGGGGGTAGAGAAAACCAGCGCCAACCGAGGCGTTCACTGACCGGATCGGCACCCGGAAGCCTTTTGGCCGGCCTTTGAGTGAGGGGTCATGGCTCAGGCTGAGGTGGGTTTTTGCCATGCAGATTGGCAGGTTGTCATAGCCAAGCCGGGTATATTCTTCAATCTGCTGTTCTGCCTTTTCAGAATAATCAACGCCATCTGCGCCGTAGATTTTTGTGGCAATGGCTTCGATTTTGTCTTTGATGGTCACATCCAGCGGATAGAGGAATTTGAAATCCGATTCGCCTTCTGCTGCTTTGATAACTGCTTTGCCCAAATCAATCGCGCCTTTGCCGCCCTCTTCCCAGTGGTTGGACACAACCGCGTCAACGACTTTGCCGCTTTCTATGCTCATCTTGCGGACCAGCTCGAGCTCGGCATCGCTGTCGGTGTGGAAGCGGTTGATCGCCACGACGACACTCACGCCGTATTGATTGGCATTTTCGATATGAGCCATCAGATTCTCCATGCCCTTGCGGACCAGGTCAAGGTCTTCTCGCTCATATTCAGGTGCGAGGGGTGCGCCGGCTGAAACCTTTGGTCCACCGCCGTGCATCTTGAGGGCGCGAATCGTCGCAACCATCACCACTACATCGGGAGTATTGCCGGAATAGCGGCACTTGATGTCGAAGAATTTTTCCATGCCCATATCTGAGCCGAAACCAGATTCGGTGATCACATAATCTGCTAGTTTAAGGCCGATCATGTCCGCCATGATGGAGCTATTGCCATGGGCGATATTCGCAAAGGGGCCGGCGTGGACGAACACCGGTGTGCCCTCCAGGGTTTGCATCAGGGTGGGTTTGATGGTGTCCTTCATTAAGACGGTCGCGGCACCAGCCACACCCACATCCTCCACAGTAACGGGGTTGCCGTCTGTGTCGAGGGCCAGTACGATCCGCCCAATTCGTTCACGCAGATCCTGCAGGCTGGTTGCAAGGGCTAAAACGGCCATCAATTCGCTGGCAACGGTAATATAAAAGCTTGTTTTCAGATTGAAGTCTTTTTCTGTTGGGCTCTGCCCAACGGTGATCTCTCGCAAGAGCCGGTCGTTGGTGTCAGTTGCGCGCTTCCAGGCAAGGGTATCGCGATCAACATTCAGACGAACAAATCGTTTCCGCTCTTCTTCGGTCAGTTCGTTGGGGTCAGACTTATCGATTCCAAGGTTCTTCAAGCGGCCGCGCATGGCGATGCCAAATTCGCGTTTGCCACCTTCATCCTCTGGGCACAACCTGCGAAACAAGGCTTCGTCGCTTTGATACGATTCGTGATACATGCGGGTTTCGATGGCAGCCGCAATAAGGTTATTGGCCGCAGTGATGGCGTGGAGATCGCCAGTCAGGTGCAGATTGAATTCCTCCATGGGGATCACCTGACTGTAACCGCCCCCGGCTGCGCCGCCTTTGATCCCGAAAGTCGGGCCCTGGCTGGGCTGTCGGATGGCAGTGATCACTCTTTTACCCAGGTGTGCGCCCAATGCCTGGCTCAGACCGACGGTTGTCGTGGTTTTGCCTTCGCCGAGTGGTGTGGGGGTGATCGCGGTCACGTCGATATATTTTCCATCGGGGACGTCGCCCAGGCGGTCTAGAACCCCTGTATTGACCTTGGCGATGTACTTGCCATAAGGCTCGTATTCACTTTCCAGCAGACCCAATTCTTCAGCGACTTGTGCAATGGGTTTGAGTTTAGCTTCCTGTGCGATCACAATGTCCGAGGGAACGGGTTTTCTTATTTCTGGCTTTGTGGGAGTGATGGGGGTAGTAGGTTTTTCAGGCATTAATCCATTTTCCTTTCGATGCTAAATTACTCAATAAATTTCATCTATTGTTATTATCTTTTTTTCGGTCCAATTAATCAAGAAAGTGTGTGTCTTTGATTATAATCTATGTGTGATCCTTACCTTATTAAACTCGCAGCCCTCCTGAGATACTGAGGAGGGCTGATTAGTTGGAGGGAGGAGGGATAATATATTAGTATGTTCCTTTGTATCGTACCAGCCATAGGCCAGACCCTGGCTCTTCAATAATGGGGTGAAAAGGCTGATCGCTAATGGCGGATTCCCTGTGGTAACTGGTCAGTGAAACGATGTGTATCCAGGTTTGTCCTGGTTTCAATGGGATGGGATTTCCATCACCATCCACAAATCGCATGGGGCGCATGAGACCGGTTTCTTGCTCGTATTCGCCAAATTTAGTGGTCCAAAAGATCTCGTGTACTTCCTGATCCCTGAACAATAAGGCTCTGGTAGGCGGCCGGTTGACGAGGTTGATATCCACAAGTGTCGGCGCTCGGTAGTCATGTTCTGCATAGATCACAATGACGTTTTCTTTGCTCACCGGGTTTCCTGTCAACCGGTCAGTTGACAGGACAAACTCACCGCTGCCGTCGGTTTTAATGTCGTATCGGATATAGGCGCCCAGTTCTTCATTGTAACGCCATTGAATCTGGTTAAGCATGCTGTAAAAAACCCACAGCCGGTGTGCTGTTTGGCCTTTTTCAGGTGGTTTGAGTGAAAACATCAACCCTTCCAGGTCAAAATCCGATCCTGGATATTCTTCAGTCTGTGCTTGAGCAATCTGTCTTAATTGTTCCACGCCGACAAGGGCGCTGTTGATATTCTCGCTGTCATTACCGAAGACTGAGGTCGATTCATTGAGGTCTGTTGTGATCCCCTCCCAGGCGGAAGCCATTACCAGAAATCCGGTATAAAGCGATCGAAGGTCTTCATAAGGCAGGCGTCCAGATCGGATCGGTCCGATGCTGGCGGCCTCACCAATGGCTTCATTACTGTTTGTGCTTTGATTTTTATCATTTTTATCTGAGGAATCGTTTGTTGAGCCTTCACTTGCGGAAGCGCCTTCGGTTTGACCGCTGACGATTTGCGGAAACTGTCCGTAGAACATTGCCAGAAAACGGGTCATTCCCTGGCCAACGGCCATCTCAAAGGTAATTGGGCTGCTATTCAATCCTGCCTGCGGTCGGGCTGAGGATGGGAAATTGGATATGGAAACCAGTGCTGGTGGAAGCTCTAATAAATCAGGATCCTCTGCAGGAAGTCCAGTAAGGGGATTGATACCTTCTGGAAAATTCTTGGGTCCAGCTGTCTCAGGGTTTTCAGAGGCAGGTGTCTCACCTGCTTCAACCTCTGCTTCGGGTGTGGGATCCTGGGAAAGATCTTCTGATTCTGAGTTCGTGGGCTCTGCGGTTGCCTCTGGGGTAGGGGTATTTGGTCCTTCGGTGGGTGTGGGTTCTTCTGTCGCTGATGGATTGCTGGTTGTTGGCGAGGCAAGCTGTTCGGTTTCTCCTGCCTTTAAGTCATTTTCCTGTCTTTCTGGAAGGATGGACTGGCAAGAATATAAAAGCATCGATAGCAGAACGAACAAGCAGATTAATGTAAAATTTTTCTTTATCATAGCGCACCTTAGTCATCTAAGCATTCTCAAAATTTTGAGATTGTAATATTATTCTACCTTTTGAGACCATCAGAATTAGACAATAATCTGTCAATATGCTATCATTTTTGAAATCGAACCTCTCGAGACAAACTTATGCCTATGATAGATGATAAAGGTCGCCTTTCTGAAGAAAAGCCCATGCTGGTTTTTACTTTTGGGCTGCGAGAGGGAGAAACATTGCAACTTAACCAGCAATCCGCGATAGTGGGCAGGGACCCTTCGGCCGATATTCGGCTCGATTCACCTTATGTCTCCCGTCAGCATGCAAAAATTGAGTATGAGGGTGGTTATTGGTATCTTACCGATCTCTACAGCAAAAACGGCGTATATCGCAACATGAACCGCATCCAACCCGGCAAACAGGTGATTCTAAGCCATCGCGATCAAGTGCAGATTGGCAGTGTGAGCGCCTTTGAATTTCGCGATCCGGAAAGGACCGTACGCCAAGTGGAGGTGCGGATGCTGGCTGCGGGATTGCGGCTGGATATCCCCAACCGGGATGTTTTTATCAATGGAGAACGGCTTGAACCGCCCCTCCCGCCCCAGCAATTTACCCTGCTGGCTGCCCTGGTTAAAAAGAAAGAGGATGTAGTTACCAATGAGGACATCGCCAACGTGCTCTGGCCGGATGCAGCAGGAGGAGTGGAAAGCGCTGCCATTGACAATGCCATCAGCCGCCTGCGTGACCGGCTGGCTGAATTGGATCAAACCCATGACTATATCGAAACAGTTCGCGGGGTTGGGCGCAGGTTTGTGCAGCGGGAATCCCGCAAATAACGCCTGATTTGAGACTTTTCGTTCTCAAACCGGATTCAATCATAATTTTTCGATGGGGATATCAACCCCCGGTTCACGGTTCTTTGTAACCACGATCTGCTTCTTTTTCTTTCTTTGAATGGAATAAAAAAACAGCGCTACCAGTGTAACCAGGTAAGGAACCATGGAAGTGAATTGCGAGGGCATAAACTGTTGGAGAAGCAGACCAAAACCGTCTGTGAACCCAAACAATAAAGAGATCGCCGCAATTCCCCAGGGGTTGCCGTTGACCAGGATGATAGCCGCCAATGAGATCCAACCCCGGCCGGCGGACATGTTTTCAGAGAAGAGAGTCACAAAACCCAGCGAGAGGTAAGCCCCGGCCAGGCCGCACAGCAATCCGCAAATCAGCAGAGACCAGGCCCTTATTTTAGCGGAAGATACACCACTGGTATCCAGACAGGCAGCATGATGGCCCGCAGCCCTTAAACGCAAGCCAAAACGTGTTTTGAAGACGGCCACGCCGGTCAGGATCGTCGCCAAACCACCCAGGTAAACGAGGAGGTTCTGTCCGCTCAATATCCGGCCCAGGAATGGGATTTCCCGGATCAGGGGGATGCTGATATTGGGGATCGAAATGATCCCCGGGTCTGAAAAAGCGCCTTTGACGTTGAAGATCTGCCGTAAAAGGTAGGTGGTAGCGCCCAATGCGAATAGATTCAGGCCGACGCCAGTGACAAACTCATCGGTATGCAGCACGATGGCAAACAGGATAAAGATCAAAGCCAGGACAAGTGGCCCAAGGATGCCGAAGGCGATTCCCGCCGCCCAGGATTCGAGGTAGTAAGCGCCCAGAACTGCGAAGAAGGCGCCGCTCAGCATCATGCCTTCCATGGCGATATTAAACATGCCAGCGTAATAGGTAAGCGTACCGCCCAATGCAGCCAGCAGGATGGGTGTGGCTCCGGCGATCATGCCATTAATCAAACCAATCAGAATATTCATGATCCGCGCTCCTGCACCTTCTTGCGGGTTGCCAATTGTTTCAATAACAGGTCTAGCCCACCTCTGCCTGCAACCACCACCAGCACGATCACAGCCTGGATAACGGTAGTAAATTCACTGGGGACTGCCGTAATCAGTTCCATACCGAGAGCGCCTGTTTGTAGCACTGCGAAAAAGATACCGTAAAGCAGGGTGCCTGAAATGACGTTGTTGGCAACCATGGCGATCATTACACCATCCCAGGCGTAGTTGGCTCCCACATCTTTTAGAAATCGGCCTGATCCGGCCATTATCACGAGGCCGCCAGCCAAACCCGCCAGTGCACCTGTGAAGAGCATGACCCTGGTGTAGTTTTCATCCACCGGGCAGCCGCCCAGACGGGCGAAAATGCTGTTTTTCCCAGCCATTCGCCACTCATAACCGGCCGTTGAGCGCTGAAAGATGAACCACACCAACACAAAGGCGAGCAGCATTACCACAACATCAGTATTGAAACTTCCGAATTCCCACATCCGGCCGCCCGAATTGATGGGGGGAGTCATGGGGGAATAGGCATTGGGATCGAAGAATGGATAAGAAATCGCCCAGAAGGTCAGGTAATCCGCAATAAAGTTAAGCATGAGCGTGGTGATGAATTCACTCATGTTGAACCGTTGGCGTAAGAACGCGGCAATCCCAGACCAGAGTGCACCGCCCATCACTGCCAGTAAAAGCAGGATGGGAATCATCAGCACTTTGGGCAGATCGAGGTACAGGCCGCCCACAGTGGCGAACAGGGCACCGATCACAAGTTGGCCTGGCTGTCCCAGGTTCACAGGTCCGGAAGCAAAGGCGACCGAAGCTGAAAGCCCGGTGAGGACCAGGGGCACGGCATTGTGCAGAGTCGTTCCCAGGCTTACCAGGTCATCTAATGAATAGCTGAAAAGCGCTGAGTAAGTATAAAACGGGTTGTATCCTTGAAAGAGCATGACCAGAGCTCCGAGCAGCAGGGCAAATATCACGCCGGCGAGGCCGCTGACCCATTTTTTACTGACCTTCATGGTTAGCCTCACCTTTCAGCATTAACAGCCCAATTTCTTCAATAGTGGTTTCTTCGACTCTGCGCTGGCCAACGATCATGCCGCGGTGCAGTACCAGGATTCGGTCTGAGAGTCGGAAGAGTTCGTCAAGATTCGAAGAGAGCAGGAGAATGCCGTGACCCTCATCTCGCATCGCCAGGATCTGACGGTGAACATATTCAATCGAACCTACATCCAGGCCGCGGGTTGGCTGGTCGAGCAAAAGAAACGGGGTATCGAGGGTTAGTTCACGGCCAAGAATTAACTTCTGCTGGTTGCCACCGGAAAGAGATAAAAAGAGGTCCTCCGGCCCGCCCATATCCACAGAAAATGATTTCTCAATTTTTTGGGTGAACAGTCGCACGGATTGTGGGTTTAAAAGGCGTCCGTCGCATTCTGTCAGTGAAGGATTGAGGCGATGGTGGCTCATGATGGCATTGTCCATGATGGACGCATTTAGGCTGGCACTTAACCTGGACCGGTCCTGGGAGACAAAGGCCAGCTTTTTCCGCCTTTCGAGGATTGTAGCATCCTGAATAGGCTCGCCGTCACAGGTGATCTCCCCAGATTGGGCTTTCATGCGCCCCATGATGGTGTTAACCAGAGCGAGCTGGCCATTACCCTCCACGCCGGCGACCCCAACAATTTCAGACTCTCTTACCTCCAGGTGGATGTTTGAAAGGCGTTGTTTGCCCTCAAGATCTTGG
>JBMCLF010000055.1:0-9436 GCA_048615215.1 Candidatus Brevefilum sp. | reverse complement strand
GTGTGGCTTATGTGCGCGGGTTACAGAGCCAGCGGATCGGCGCCTCCGTCAAACACTATGCGGCAAACAATCAGGAATACGAGCGGCACCGGGGTAATTCTGTCGTAGACGAGCGTACTCTGCGTGAGATCTACCTGCCAGCCTTTGAAACAATCGTAAAAGAGACAAACCCCTGGACAGTGATGTGTTCGTATAATCGCATCAATGGCACTTATGCCAGCGCGAATGAGATTTTGCTCAGGCGCATCCTCAAAGAGGAATGGGGTTATGAAGGTGTGGTTGTCTCAGACTGGGGTGCGGTTCATGATATTCACGATCCGGTCACAGCCGGTCTGGATTTGGAAATGCCCGGCCCGGCGCGGTATTTCGGCCAGGCTCTCGAAGCTGCCGTCAACAACTGGCAGGTTGAAGAGCACCATGTGGATGATGCTGCACGGCGTATGCTGCGGACGATCTTCAGGGCCGGGGTGATGTCTGAAGAACCCCTGCCAGACGGCAGCGGTGACACGCCTGCTCATCGTTCAGTTGCGCGTGATCTGGCGGCTGAATCTATGGTTTTGCTGAAGAATGATCAACAGCGATTGCCACTGCCCCTTAATGACATCGATAAGCTGGCTGTAATCGGGATGAACGCCGATCGCGAAATCAGCGGCGGCGGCAGTTCACGGGTTGATGCGCATCATTGGGTTACCCCATTGGCGGGTTTGCGTGAAAAACTCGGTAACCAGATTGAGATTGATTTCGCTCTGGGCTATGATAACCGCGTTGACCCAATTCTTGTTGAGGCCGAAAGCTTCAGCCATGGTGATGAGGATGAACCCGGACTGAAGGCCTCTTACTACAACAACCTTGACCTGTCTGGTGAACCGGTCCTGACAAGGGTGGAGCCCAATCTGGGGAATTGGTGGGGCGGCGCCAGCCCAGAAGTGGGCGTTGTTGATGGTAACCGCTTCAGCGCACGCTGGACAGGCAAATTTACCGCATCAAAGTCCGGCGAAACGAATTTTTACATCTTCAATACAGGAACGGCACGGGTTTGGCTTGATGACGCGTTGATCCTTGAAAATGAAGTCGGTACGGTCACCTCAGCCGCAATTGATAGGGATCGTATGGTTGCCATTACTCCAGTAAGGTTGGAAAAAGGAAAACAATACAGTTTTATGGCTGAGTTTTCAAGCGGTGAAATGAGCCAGTATGCCTTTATTCAATTTTTATACATGCCCCCGCTTGATGTGGAAGGTGATTTGTTCGAAGAGGCAGTCACGCTGGCAAAGAAGAGCGATGCGGTAGTGCTTGTCGTGGGCCTGCCAAACCAGTATGAGACGGAAGGCCATGACCGGCCGGATATGGAACTCCCGGGTGATCAGGATGCCCTGGTTCGTGCCGTCGCAGCGGCCAACCCGAATACGATCGTGGCCGTCAATGCTGGGGCGCCGGTCGCCCTGCCCTGGGCGGATGAAGTGGATTCGATTGTGTTGATGTACTATCCCGGGCAGGAAGGCGGTCATGCGCTGGCAGATATCCTGGCAGGTGAAGTTAATCCCTCTGGGAAGCTGACGGTGTCCTGGCCTAAACGCCTTGAGGATAACCCGGCCTACATTCACTATCCTGGCTGGAAAGATGTCCATTATGGAGAAGGTTTATTCGTTGGCTATCGTTATTATGATGCCAAGAATGTTGATCCGCTGTTCCCATTTGGACATGGGCTGAGCTACACGCAGTTTACCTATAGCGACTTGCGTCTGCCGGATGAAGTTCGCTCAGGGGAGAACTTGGAGGTATCCGTTACTGTTGAAAACACTGGAGAGGTTTCCGGTCAGGAAATTGTCCAGCTCTACGTGCGTGATGTGGAATCAACCCTGATCCGGCCTGCCAAGGAATTGAAAGGTTTTGAAAAAATCGCTTTGGGAGTTGGTGAATCGAAAACCCTGACATTCGAACTCAATCCCCGCTCGCTGTCTTATTATGATCCGCACCAAAAAGCCTGGGTGGCGGAAGCGGGAATTTTTGAAGTGCTGGTGGGGGGCAGCTCGCGTGATATTCAGCTTCGAAGGAACTTTAACCTGGTGGAATAACCTCAGCGGTAACACAAGCTTAGCGAAAGCCCTGGACGATTAGCCGATTGTTTTGATCCAATTCAGGATCTTTTCATTCATTTCATCGCGCACGCGAATCGTTTGGTTCAGGATCTCTTCATCTGTGCCGGTGAAGGCGTGGGGGTCATCAAATTCCCAGTTGAGCAATTTGCCCGGCACCGGAAAGGTTGTCGGGCAGTCCAATTCATCCCGACTGCAAACGATGATCACATAGCCAAAATAAGTCTTCCCGATATATTGTTCAACATTTGTGGGCTGCTTATCGGAAATATCAATGCCCATTTCAGCCAGGGCTTCAACGACTGCTGGCATGACGGGTTGGGGATTAAAACCGGCGCTGTGCACCTCAAAACGGTCGCTGGCGTGATGTTTCAGTAAAGCTTCAGCCATCTGGCTGCGTGCTTTATTGTGTTTGCAGAGAAATAATACCTTGATTTTTCTTTCGGTCATAACTGCCTCTGGTTGGGTTGATTTTAACTATTTTAAACCATTTCATTGGTGAAAATAGCTCAACGCATAATGTTTACTTGATGTTGACAATTGCTTAACCTGCTCAGGTCTTTTAGCGCTTACCATCGGGCGTGATGGTCTTCTGCCCAGCCAATAGGGCCATTGATTTTGATTGTTTCGTCTTTTTCATCTTGCAGGGAACCATAAAACCGGCCGAACATCTGGTGCACTTCGGAGAATACGATCAGGGCGTCCGTTTTCTCATGTCGCTCAAAAAAGGGCTCAAAGGTCAGATCGACCCGATCGGTAGCAGTGGAGTGTATGTGCCATGGCGCCATAAAGTCCTGCTGATCGTATTCAAAGGCAACATCTTCGCTCAATTTTGTCAGCCGACCGTCAATACACAGGCCGTTCTCGTTCATCCCTGTGCCGTCCGTCCAGCCAGCGCCCAGGTTGATGCCCACGGTGCGCCCATCAGACATGCGCGTGGAAAAGCTGGACCAGTTCCAGAAGGAATCGAACGGCCAGATGCCGCGTCCGAAATCCAGGCAGGCGAA
The DNA here is from genome assembly GCA_048615215.1 of Candidatus Brevefilum sp. GTDB lineage: Bacteria > Chloroflexota > Anaerolineae > Anaerolineales > Anaerolineaceae > Brevifilum. Next base: position 6,333 of record JBMCLF010000055.1, on the reverse strand, counting down.
GGTGTCATCCCGGGAGAACTCGATTGTTTTATCCCCCCAGGTTAGCATCCCATCAGTGGGGAGGCAGTTCTGTTTGCTGGTGAACTGGAAACGCTTTTCAGACCAGGGGATGACCACGTTGAGGGTTTCGTGTTTCAGCGGTTGGTGGACAAATAGATCCACTTTGAGTGGTTGGCCCGCCAGATCAGGGCAGCTTAACTCCAGGTGGACGCCATTTCCGACAGCCTTCATGCTGATTGGCATGCTGCGATCTTCATAAACCACATTTGCATCAACCTCCGGCGGAAGATGTATACCCGCGCCGAAGGGCTTTAGCAGGGTTTTTTCTGCATAGATCTGCGTATCAAATTCGAGCAGATAGAGAAAAGGAAGCCCCAAGTAATCAACATCGGAAAGGGTGACGGAAAAAAGGTGCGTAGGACTGACGATCGCCCAATAATTCCAGCGTTTTTTGCGGGGCCAATGTCCCCTCAGGTTGCAGTAATGCAGTGGACGGCGGCTCCAGCCCACAGCATCCGGATTGAGATTCCCTTTTTGATCGCAAAGACTGACGGGTTTGATTAATTCAGGTTCATAATAGGTTTTTGGCACGGTTTACTCCTGAGATGCTGATGGCCCCCAGGGACGTTCGTCCACGGTTTTGAAGGGTTGAATGATAAAGTCAAGCTGTTCCTGTGCTTCGGTCAACATTTGGTCAAATGCGTTTTCGAGGGCTTGATTGGTCCCCCGGATTTTTTCGATCACATCCGCCCCCCATTGGATGTAATTTCGACGCCGTTCAAGGGGCCAATCGCTGGGTGGATTCTGGAGGATATCGCGGCAGTTGACCAGCTTATCGCCTAATTTGATCAGTCTGGCCGGTTCAGAAAGCTCAGGCGCGTGAACCACTTGCATCCTTTTACGAGTCATCTTTTCCAGCGACTTGTCGTCGGTGACTTCCAGGATAATTAGCAACACTTCCTCCCCAAAGGTTTCCCGAATTTCCATACGCGTGGTGCCTGTATCCTCAATGGTATCGTGAAGGATGGCCGCGATCAGTGTTTGCGGGTTGCGAACTCCACCAAGATCCCACAGTATCTGTGCGACCTGAAGAGGATGGGTGATATAAGGGGATCGGCGGTTGTCTTTACGCACCTGTCCCTGGTGTTTTCGGGCCGCAAAGATGGCTGCTTCAAAAATTTTATCCAGCGCTTGATCCTGTGACATAGGATTTAACTTTCTATTCGTGGTGTTTGGGGTTATAAAAGAAGTGCAGCCCTCGCTGCACTTCTTAATAAATTGCTATTTTAGATTATTCTCTCAAGCGGACTTCGATAATCGCGCCATTGGCGGCTTTTCGCATTTCAAAATACCGCCCGTGGCCTTTGATCAGGTGCGAAAGCTGGCGGTGGCCGTATGTTCGAGGATCAAAGCCCGGGTCAATCCGCCGTAATGCCGTGCCCACCTCAGAAAGCCGGGTCCATCCGTCATCATCCGAGCCGACCATGTCCATTGCCTGGCTGACCAGTTCAACCAGTTCGCGCTCCTGCGAGCTCATGTGGTTGGCCTTGCGCCGTACGCCGCCGCCTCCCCTGCTTTTACGATTGAGGTTTTCTGTATAGATGAAAACGTTGCAGGCGCTCACGAATGCACGCGGGGTCTTTTTCTCGCCAATGCCCACCACCAACAAACCACTTTCGCGAATACGGGTGGCCAGGCGTGTGTAATCACTATCGCTGGACACCAGGCAAAAGCCTTCCACCTGGTCCGAATGCAGGATGTCCATGGCGTCAATGATCATGGCGCTGTCTGTGGCGTTCTTGGCCACGGTGTAACGGAATTGCTGAATCGGCTGGAAGGCGTGCATGTTCAGGGTGTCCTTCCAGGAATTCATGTTGGGCGTGGTCCAGTCGCCGTAAACCCGGCGGATGGTCGCGTTGCCGAATTTGCCTGCCTCAACCAGGATCTGTTCGATCAAGCTGGCCTGGGCGTTATCGCCATCGATCAGGATCGCGACGCGGCGTTCAATATCTTCAACATGTTCTGTAGTTAATTGATTGGTCCTTGCCATAATTAAATTATACCTAACATCAGTCTGTCAGGTCTTTTTCCTCCTAATTTTATAAAGATAATTTTGATTTTATACTTGTTAAACTTTCATTATTTCTGCCGGGGTCTGTCCGTGGCGGATTAAATCAGCCATTTTTTCCATGGCCGGCTTGATATGCTCGAAGAAAATCTTGTATCCACTGCACAGATGGTTCAGTCCGTTTACATCACGGTTTTTGGGGCATCCGCCGTGACAGACGAACCAAACCGGGCAGTCCAGGCAGGTGGGTGAAACACTTGTTTTTTTGTTCAAGCCAAATTCTTCCTGCGGTTTGGAGTTTACCATATCTGCAAGGGGATGGTGTGTAATATTGCCCAGTAAATGCTCATTATTGACAAAATGGTCGCAGGCGTATAAGTCGCCATTGTGCTCAAGCACAAGCGCTCGTCCGCAAGTCTCTGCAAACACACATAAACTGGGCGGTGCACCCAACCAGGCACCCAAAGCGATGTCGAAGATCTGGACGAAGACCCGCCCAACGTCTTTTTTGACCCATTCGTCAAATATTGTCTGAAGAAAATGTCCGTAGGCTGTGCTTTGTACGGAGAGCTCTGAGATTTCTTCAGTCTCCCGCCCCTTGCTGTCCAGCGTGCGCTGAAGGATGGGGATAAATTGAAGGTAATTCACCTCAAGGACATCGCGAAAAAAGTGATAGACGTCCAGGGGATATGCCTGGTTCGCCCTGTGAACACAGCACAGGATGTTGAAATCCACTTCATGCTGCTTTAGCAGATCCACTGCACGAGCGGCTTGTGTGAAAGATCCCACGCCGGCTTCATTTCGGCGGTAAGTGTTGTGCATCCCAAGCGGGCCATCCAGGCTCATGCCGACCAGGAAGTCATGTTCCTTAAAAAATCGGCACCAGGCAGGGGTCAGGGTGAGGCCGTTGGTTTGGATGACATTGCTAACCTGCATGCCATGCGGCGCGGCTTCCTTTTGAATTCGTACGGCTTCCTGGAAGAATTCAAGGCCCATCAAAGTGGGCTCGCCGCCCTGCCATGCGAATGTCACCTGGCTTCCGGGTTGAGCTGAAAGCATCTGGCGCGTGAAGTTTGCCAGAAGATCGTGTGACATCCTGAAATCAGAATTAGGATAGAGATTGGTTTTTGGGAGATAGTAACAATAATCGCAAGCTAGGTTGCAGACCGGCCCGCGGGGTTTGACCATCACATGAAAAGGCTGATTTATTGATCCCACACCATAATCTTATCACAGAAGGTGGTCAAACCGTTTTTCGGTCAATCAAGTTGCAATCGAAAGGACAAATCATTCTTTTCCTCTCGATTGTTTTTTCTGATTTCAGCTGCGGCGGAAGCTGTGTTTAGCATAGTAGTCCTGGTGGTAGTCTTCGGCTTTATAAAAATCACCAACAGGGACGATCTCGGTGACAATTTCTCGATTGTATTTGTCGGATTGATTCAGCTCTTTTTTGACCTTCTCAGCAGTTTCCTTTTGCTCTTGGTTGTGATAGAAAATTGCAGAGCGGTACTGGCTGCCAACATCCAGCCCCTGACGGTTGGGGGTGGTGGGATTGTGCAGATCAAAAAATTCCCGCACCAACTGTTCGTAAGTGATCTCGTCGGAATCATAAGTCACCTGGACGGCTTCCGCATGACCGGTTTTGTCCGTGCAGACCATATGATAGGTGGGGTTTTCGACCTTGCCACCCGTATACCCGACGACGGTTTCAATCACGCCATCAATATTTTGCAGATGTGCTTCAACGCCCCAAAAACAGCCGGCGGCGAAGGTTGCTTTTTTTTCGCTCATTTTATTCCTCAGTATTTTCTTCTGGTGTAAATTTCAGGGAGACAGAATTGATGCAGTAGCGCTGGCCGGTGGGCTGGGGCCCGTCGCTGAAGACATGTCCCAGGTGGGCATCGCAGCGTGCGCAGACCACCTCAGTGCGCACCATGCCGTGGCTTGTGTCTCGGTGCAGTTCTATGTGTTCTTCATCAATGGGCTGGTAAAAGCTGGGCCAGCCGGAACCGGAAGTGAATTTGTGTTCCGATGAGAAGATCGGCAGGTCACAGCACACACAGTGATAGATACCATCCTGTTTATGGTCATAGAAGCTGCCGCAGAAGGGTGGTTCGGTACCCTTGCGGCGGGTGACCTCATACTCTTCCCGTGTGAGCTCCTCGCGCCATTCCTCGTCGCTTTTGTGTATTTTTTCGGCCATGAGTATTTTATCTCCTTTTATAACTTTCAATTTTCATATTACCATAATTCGGACTAAAATAGTATAATTTTGGAAAGAATCTTATACAGATTTTATACTGTGGGCGGGTATTAGCCGATACAAGGGTTTAGTTATTAGGTGTTGGGAATTAGGATTTTGGTGAATGGTCCCACTTCGCTACGCTTTAGGGATTGCTTGAATGGTAAATAGGAATTAGTAAACCGTTCTGATTGACGAGGAACGGATATATGGAGCTCATGTATGTTAGCGAAACCATCTACGTGAGGCCTCTTAATTTTTTAATGGAAATGAATAATCTGGAGGAGAAAAGTTACTCTTCTTCCATGATCAACTCGAAAATGCTGATGCTTTCGATGTGCGAGGTGTGGGGGAACTGGTCAAAAGGCTGAACGGACACCAGCCGATAACCCTTCTTGATAATCTTGCGGGCATCGCGCGCCAGGGTGGCCGGGTCGCAGGAGATGTAGCAGATCTGAAGCGGACGCAGTTTGTCGAGGGCATCGTGAACTTCATTTGCCCAACCGGAGCGTGGTGGATCGGTGATCAGCAGGTCCATCTCAATATTCAGTGTGGGTAGTACTTTTTCGGTACGGGCTTCATACAATACAACATTCTCGGTATCCCCTAAATTGATTGTGAAGTCATGGCAGGCAGATCCCGAACTTTCCACAGCCGTCAGGTGGCCTACTTCAGGTGCAATAAAGGCACTGAAGAGCCCCACACCGGCATACAGTTCAATCACCCGGCTGTCTTCGCATAAGTCGAGATTCTTCAAAAGATAGATGATCATCTTTTCGGCAATGGAGGTATTAACCTGAAAGAATGATCGCGCAGACACATGGAAATTCCGTCCAAGAAGGGTGTAGGTCAGATGATCGTCCCCGGCCATGATCGTGAGGTCGGCATCGGATGGGGTATATACTGCGGAAACAGGGATATCCACGCTGAACGCCGGCGAGGTGGAACTCTCGCCCTCCATGATCAGCATCAATTCTTCATAAGAATCCTGCCGGATACCCAGCCGGTACAGGTCTGATTCGGGGGCCAGGTCGATTTGGGGCCAGAGTTCATTGATGGCGGGTTCAGGCAGGTGACATTCCTGGATGGGGAGCAAGTGTTCACCGTCGGCATGGATATAGCCCAATTCGCTTCCCTCGCCAAGGTGAAATTGGACAAAATTCCGGTAGTTCCAGGGGTTAGGTGATGGCACAATTTCTTTGACCGGTGGATCTGTAATTTTGCCCAGTCGCTGAAATTGGTCGATCATGATGTTTTTCTTGACCAGCAGTTGATCTTCATAATCCAGGTACTGGTACTGGCAGCCGCCGCATTCCCCAAAATGGATGCAGCGTGGTTGAATCCTCTTTGGTGAGATTTCGAGCCACTCCATCGGCCAGGCCCGAGCGAAGCGTTGCTTGTCTTCAACGATCTCCACACGCACTACCTCGCCGGGGAGTACAAAGGGCACAAAAACCGCCCGTCCATCAGGGAGGCGTCCAAGACAATCGCCGCCGTATACCAGCTTTTCCATTTTCACTTCGAAGGATTCAGCCATCTTTCACTCGTTCAATCTTTTATAATTCGGTAGTTATGCTTCTTAATAAGAATACCCGGTCACCGCATGATGGATGACCGGGTAAGCTGCCAAAAATTTGTTATGCTTACATTTTCTCCAGGAAGGTTTCGAAAGCATCCAGGAGTTCATCGATGTGATGCATCTGAGTTTCGCCCATATGGGCAATCCGGAAGGTTTTATTCTTCAAATCGCCATAGCCATTGGAAATCCGCATGCCTTTGCTCAGCAGGAAATCATTCAGAGCGGCGATGTCCGCCCCTCGCAGGTTCTTGATGGTGGAGACAGTCTTGGAGCGGTAGCCTTCAGGTGCCAGAGATTCCATACCATGTTCGACAGCCCAGGAACGCACTTTTTCGGCCATAGCCTCGTGCCGGGCAAAGCGGTTCTCGAGCCCTTCCGCCAGCATGCGATCGAGCTGGGCATCCAGCGCCCAGATCAATGACATGGCGGGGGTCATGGGGGTGG
>JBMCLF010000054.1:0-9437 GCA_048615215.1 Candidatus Brevefilum sp. | reverse complement strand
CTCCCAGATGATTTCATGATAGTCCCGGGTACGCGCGTAGTTGGATATTCGGCCTTTCCCTTCGGGTGATTTGTCAACTTCAGCTTGAGGGCGGCGGTAGGGCATTGCCAGGCAGATAATGCGCTGGCACCCTTCAAGTATTTTTTGGGGATCACGGCGTTTGGCCAGGGTATCCGGCCGTGCGAGATATCCCATCCCAGCATGGCGGCCGCTGCTCACCCATTCATTAAATGCCTCAAGATGAGGGACAGGCAGGGCTGGTGCCACACCGCTATGTTTAAAACCGAGGTGGTTTGCCTCGGTTTTGATCGTCTCCCATAATACTTGTTGATCTGTCATACTATGAGCTCAAATTTTTTGATCGAACGCTTGTGAGTGGCTTCAGTTATTCTTCTTCACCTTGTGGTACCACATCAATAATCACGTAGAAGTCATAAAAAGCACTATCTGAGGTATTGAATAATGCCCAATTGCTTTGTGTTTCGCCAGACTCCTCCGGTGCTATAAAATCTACACTGATCTGCACATTGGTGTTTGGTGGAACCGGATAGGGCAGGTTGAATTCTTCTTCACCATCGACACCCATCGCTGCACCAGAATCGAACTGAATGTAATAATCTGTGGTCCATGTGGAAGTCCCAACATTTTCCAGTGTCCAGGTGACGGTGAATTCTTCACCAGGTGCAAATTCAGTATTATCCGGTGGGTCGTTGGCCAACCAACGGGCTTCATCTGCACCGTTGCTGGGGGGCGACGTTGGCTGTTCGGGTTCGGCCGGGGTTGCTCCTTCGGCATCCTCCTCTGTCTCCGATAGGGTAGGCGTGACCTCGGGTGTGGGCGTTACCGTTTCCGTTGCAGTTGCAGTGGCTTTTTCTGTGGGCGTTGCTGTAGGTAAAGCTTCAGCAGTTGACGTCGCCTGAGCGTTTGCTGTTTGCGCAAAGCTTGTGCGCTGTGCATCGACATCCAGTGTGGGTTCGCCCGGACCACAGGCACTTATAACCAGGCTGGAGATGATTAGAGTCATAATTAACAACCAGAACCGTTTTATTTGCTGTTTTTTCATTAAAAATCCTTTTTGGCCAACGCATAGTGGATTGGTTGACCGCTTATCAATTGTAGAATATGTAGGGAAAATGTCAAGAATTGGGAAAATTTTAAATAATGACTATAATGAGGAGCGAAAATTAAGCCTTTTATCGGATGTTCTACTTAAATTTGGAAGCCTGGCAGGTTTTAATCACTGTCAGGCTTCCAATCTCATTGTTATTCGATATCCACGAGCACTGCCCTTACAACCCTGCGAAGATTGAAAACGTCTTTAACCGTGTCATAGGTTTCACAGGTGACCAAAGTCACCCAATCAAGTTCTTCAGGCTGGAAAACACCCGCCAGATCCCCTGTTCCGACAAGACGAACGTCTCGAACTTGATAGGTATAACGGCTGCCAAAGGCATGAATGATCACCTGGTCGCCATAGCGCATGGCTTTCAGGTCAGAAAAGATGCCGGGAGTGTTGTCAGCATTCCAGACATGCCCGGTGAGTACGGTGTTGCCGGGCCAGGTTGGGAAGGCAGATCCATAGAGGTACCCGGCAGAATTGCCCAACCAGGATACATCCCATGATTTTTCGCTTTGGGGTACGCCAACGATGGTGGCCTTAGTGCCTAAAGTTGGTATCTCAAGGACGAGGTTTGTACTGGCGTAAGCTTTGGATGCTGGTTGTTGGGGAAGTGCTGTGATCTCACCTTTATTAAAACCGGTGTCCGGCAAAACGGTGGGTTCATAATGCTCAAATGCGCCGATATCACAAGCGTTGGACAGGCGGGCCTCCCCGCGCTGGTCTTTTCGGCTGATAGGGGATGAACTGCAAATATTTACATCACCCTGATCAATGGCTGGAGAATCGCTTTTCAGAGCAAATGTTTTTGTGGCTCCGCCGTTATCACCGAGCCCATGGAGCCTGGGGTCGCCGTCCAACAATGCCTTGCAGCTCCCATCCTGGACCAGGTTGTTCCGGCTGCCGAGTGCAGCTCCGTCTTCAAGAACACAATCGCCGCCCTTTGATTTTGCAATGATCGTATTGCTGATTTTCACGGAGGCGTCCTCAAACGCAAAAACGCCGCCTCCCGGCACTTCTGGTGGTCTCAATCTCGTGGCGGTCACATCGGACAGGGGCGAAGGTTCAACGTAAATCCCCGAGGCGAGATTCCCGGCCAGTGTATTTTGAATAAGGTTTAGTTTGCCTTGTTCAATAAATAATCCTCCCCCAAGCCAGCCGGCACTATTCCCAGAGAAGCTTGAATTGGTAACGTTAACCTGGCCAGTTAACATGGCAAGGCCGCCGCCCATAAGGTCAGCCTGATTCTTGGATAGTGTGGAGGCATTAACGCTCATTGTTTCAACCGTTGTGATACCTCCGCCTATCTCAGATGTGTTGCCGGCGAACGTTGTTTGATTGATTTTTGTGTTGAAAAGAGGAGGTCGCGGCAGAAGATCTTTTTGTTCTTCGACAAATATTTCGTATGTGGGCTCTATTTGGGATGTTTCAACGGGACCGATATCAAAAACGATCCATCCACCGTTAAACAAACCACCTCCAAAAAACCGGGATTGATTATCAATGATCTGCGAGTTATCGATATCTGTACTGATCTTGCTTGGACGTAGATCTTGTTCATTGATGGACATGTTTTGGTCTTTATCCAAAACCAGGTAATATGAAAAACTAGTATTTGCCACCCCGCCACCGATTAATTCAGCGCTGTTATTTGAGATATGGCTGTTGCTCATTACGAGATCGCCACTGTTTAACAGCCCTGCGCCAAACTCAGCTTTATTGTTGATGATCCTGGAATCTTCTATTGAAAGCTTGCCCATATTATGGATCCCGCCGCCAACTGAACCGAGATTGTGGCTCACATTGCAATTGATCAGCGATAGATCCCCAAAGTTATTGATCCCACCTCCCATGCCCAGGATGGGTGGTAGGTGTCTGGCGTTACGAAATAATCCCCAGTAATAACGACCATGCCGGACCGTTAACCCCTCCAGAGTTAAACTACCACCTGCTCCCACTGTGAATACAGGATGTTCGTGCGAACAATCGAATTCGGTGGGGTTACAGTTAGCAGCCTGGATGATGGTCTTGTTGGGCCCTTTTCCCTCGATACGTATTTCGGAGTAAATGGCGGGCAGCATGCCATGCTGCAAGGTGATTGTGTTCACGTTTTCAGGCAGGGTGATTAGGTTTTCACCCGTTATCCCTGGAGCGCAATCCACATGCGTTTGGGCTCCATCATTGGCGTTAATGATGGCTTCCCTCAGGGAACAAAAACCATCATCTGCGATGAGATCAAGTGCAGTATTGGTGGTAATTGCGTTTGCCGATACCGGCTTAATTGAAAAGGGAGAGAGTAAGAAAAAGGACAGGATGATGATCGTGAAAATTGACCGACACAAAGTTGATTTGGAGCTTCGAGGCATGGTGTGATCCTTTTTGAAAACTGATAATAATTAAATTAATTCAAAAACCTATTATACATTCATTTTGAGTAATTGTTGGCTCTCTTCTCACCATTTAAACTTAAAATATTGCTTAAGGAGATTCAGGTGAGTATAGATTCGGAAGGGTTGTGCGAAAGTCAAACCAGTTTGGGCATAGGACAATCAAATTTGTTATCTTCTATTCTGATGAGACTTCTTAACTAAAAAAACCGGCGATGGATATTCCATCGCCGGTGATATTCCGTAGAGATTTAATCTTCCGGTTCAATTCTTGGGCCGAACCAAAGCGCACGGTCGCTTGCAGGCGAGCCGTTGGCCTCCACCCTAAGGATGAACTGCACTTTTTCACCGGCGAGACTGCTCAGGTCCACCTCGACACGGTTGAACGTCTCATCCTGGACTTCATGCCAGGTTGCCAGGGTCTTTTCGCTGCCGCCATCGATTTTATAGTTGAGTTTGAATTTGACATCACAATTATAGTCATCATAACAACCGATAATCGATCGGAAAATCACACCTTCTGTAACTGAGATTTCAGGGAATGTCCCTTTAATCCAGCCATCATTAACAGCCTCAGGTCGAACTTGAATTCCAGGCTCGTTATCTTTGGCACCATTTTCCAAAAATGGTTCGTCAATGGTTAGAACCCAACCATCAGCATCTCCAGCACTTCCGGGACAGGGGAGTGTTCCTGCGCCGCTTGTCCAGGTTACTCCTGAGGCGCACACATTTTTTGTGAAGTTATAAAGCGTACCAACCACATCAATTTCAACCCAGAAGGGCTTGGCTTCTTCACCGATCCCAAATATCACGCCATGCTGGTTACGTAATTTAAAGTCGCCGCGATGGGTTCCAGCAGCGACAGGCGCTTTGAGATCGATGGAAATTTTTACGGTCTCACCAGGGGCAACGGTTTCACTGGTCAGCGATGTGGCAGCTGGTGCGTCCATAGAATCACCTTTGACGAAAACAACATCATATTCAGCGGTCCAGCTACAGGAACCGTCATTTCTCAGCGTCCAGGTTTTGTTGAAGGATTTGCCCGGCTCGAAATCAGTACCATCAGGAATGGTCTCTGAAACAAAGGCAGCTTTGTTGCAGGCTGCTTCAGGCGTATTCGTGGGGGATGGGTTCAGTGTTGCGGTTGGTTCGGGTGTTGTAGTTGGGGTGCCATCTGCCGGTGGTTCCAGGGTGGCGGTTGGCGTCATATCGCCGTTGGCTGGCTGATTGGTCTGTGCGATATTGGTTTGCTGGGCCTGGATGGTTTGTGCAGCGGCGGTGTTGAGCATATCCACTTGAGATGTGGGCGTTGCACGACCGGGAAGGTTGCAGCCTGTCAGGACGAGGCTGAAGGCCAGTCCAATACTGAGGATAAAAATATTTTTCTTCATTTTTCTTCTCCTGATTCTCTTCAGGGAGGTCCCTGCTCTTTAAATTATATAATAATCCACACTAAATTTAAGACGCAAAACAACTCAAAATTGTTCCAGACCACACGGATTAATGTCTGGAACGTGGATTTTCAATTATTCCGTTGCAATTGTTTTGCCAGAAGCGACAAAAATAGTTTTCTGTTTAATAATTTATGATAATGGAGGGTCTTGAAATAGTCGGCAAACAAGGTTTTTTAGACGCAGACTGATGAGGTAGAAGACGTGTTTCAACATCATCTAATCCATCCCCTTCCAGGTGCTCCACTTCGTTTCACCGCTGTAAGTCGCCTTCTTGGCGATCACAGAAAACCTGCTGGTTTAGCAGGGGCATTCAAGGCGTAGGCTTGATAATCTTTCTCAATACCATTTACGGACTGATAAGAAAAATGGAATCTAAATGAGCATGCGCAGTTACCTGCCTTAACCAAATGGAATCATGATCTCGTTTGTTATCAACAGGATGCGTTAATTCTCTTGAGTAAATCAAAAGGGGCTTGCCAAAGTCTTCCTGGGAAGCCCCATGTATTCGTAATTTTCTTTTGGGCAATCTGCAATATTTCTTACAGATCGCTGGCTTCGAGTTCCTTTCCTGAAAGCGCTTTAAAAAACAATCCCAGGCCAAACTTTTTACCTGTGAGCAAGAGTTTGGCGCGGAACATTCTGGCCACCGCACGGATTAATAACAGGATAGTGATGACCATCAATGCCATAGAAAGCAGCAATTGCCAGACCGGCACGGAAGTAACCGCCAGCCGGGTCATGATGGTGTTGGGTGCAGTAAAGGGAATCAGGCTCAAGATTACAGGCAAGAGTGAATTCGGTTGATTGATAATCACGCCAACCATCACCAGCGGTACAAGGATCGGGAGCACCACGAGGAAGGTTGCCTGGGTTGCTTCTTTGACGTTTGGTACCAGGGCTCCTGCGCCAGCCATGATGGTGGCATAAATCAGATAACCGAGGATAAAGAGGGGGATACCCCAGGCGAAAAGTTCAGGAGGCAGTTGCAGTTCAGCCGGAATGTTTAATGTGGTGCCGCCAAGGCGCAGAAGTAAAAATGCAGATCCCATCCAGACAACCATTTGAAGCAGGCCCACCAACCCCAGACCAAGGATTTTTCCAGCCAGTAGCTGGTTGGGTTTGATGGAACTCATCAAGATTTCCATAACCCGGTTTTCTTTTTCTTTGGCGACACTGTTGAGCATCAGGCTGGCAGAGGTAAGGATTAGAACGTAGAAAAGCATTGTGACGCCATAAGGCAGATAGAACGCCAGAGGGTTTGCCATGTCACGTTGCGCTTCTTCAGGATCCAACGCGACTTGTTGGAGCTGTACAGGATTCGCATACTTTTGATAACGCAGTGGGTCTGCCCCAAGTAAGTTGAATTCGATGACGTTCTGGATAATGCCCGTTGTGTCCAGGGCGGAAAATGGGTTGAAATCTTCTCGTACGTAACGGATGGCGCCGGTTTCCAGGTAGTCCTCTTCAATTACATAAAACCCGGAAATGTCATCTGCAGTTACTGCCTCCATTGCGGCTTGTTCTGACGGGTATGCGGTCAGCCGGTCTTCATCAATTGAGTCCGGGAGTTCTTCGATGATTCCGGCCTGATCGACATACCCTTCAGCTGTTATCTCAGGTTGGGTGGGCAGGAAGATCCCGCCGCCATTTGTTTCTTCACCTTCACCACCGAACAGTGAAATCCCACCCAGGATTAAGGCAGGGACCAGGGGCACCAGGATTAGAGTCAGCAGGAAAGAACGTCGGGTGAATGTATTGATAAATTCTGTTTTGAGCACTAACCACGTCTTCTTCATTTTTCCACACGCTTTCCAAAAATTTCTGTAATCTGTAGTTTTTTGCCGTAACGGAGCATTCCCATTCTGAAGGCCCGCCCGGCGAACCAGATGGCTAACACAGCAAAGAGAACAAGAAGGGCAACGCTGGTTACGATCTGCCATATGGGCACAACGGTAAAGGCCATCCTCATCAATATAGTGATGGGGGCGGTTAATGGGAAGTAGCTCAGGGCTACCGCCAAGGTCCCATTGGGATTCATCATCAAAGGCGTGGTGAGATAAAAAGGAATCGTAATGGGTAACGAGAGCATGCTGGAGACCTGTTGGGCTTCTTGCATCTCTGTCATGGTAGATCCGATCGCGGCCATGAATGCTGAAATCATGACAAAAGCAGGCAGCAATAGTAGAAACAGCACAAGTGCAAAATCTGTCGGCAATGAAAAAGCTTCCAACGGCTGCCAAAAGAACCCGCCTACCAGGATCGCGATCCAGCCGAAAATGAGCCAAATTACCAGTTGGGTCAAGCCCACGGCAATATTGCCGATAATTTTTCCAGTCATCAACTGGTTTGGGGTCACGGAGGTGATCACAATTTCCATGGTGCGGTTTTCTTTCTCTTCAACCACTGCCTGAAGCAGGTAACCGCCGCTGGTCATCACCACAATGAGGAACATGATCCCAGAAATCATGGGCGTGAAGATCATAAACCATTGATCCTCCCGCATCTCGCGGCTGCCATCCAGAGAGGTTACGGTGATTGTGGCGCCTTGCTGAAGCCTTTGTCGGATCTGCGGGTCCAACCCCTCAAAAGTGTCAAGGTTGTTTCGGATGAGTTGAATGAATTGGCCCTGGACGCCGGTGCCAGGTTGATCGTAGTAGACCAGCTCAATCTCAGTTGATTGAGGATAATTTTCTGGAATGACATAATATGCTTGGATATCTTCAGCCTCAAGATCCGCCCTGGCCTGATCTTCTTCCTGATAGGATTTGAACTCAATGATGGGCTCAAATAATGAAGACTCTTCGCCTTCACGATTGGTGTTTCTGATGACCCCTGAATGATCAATGTAACCCACAGGTGAGGCATCAATTGAAAGTGCACCAACCAACAATCCGACCAGGATCATGGCAACAGCAGCAACGGGTAGGCTGAGCAGGCTGAACAGAAACCGTTTCTGGAACACATGCCGCCGATATTCGTATTTAATGATCTGCCATATCTTACCCATTATTGCCCTCCTCCTTACGCTGGACAACCTGAATGAAGATCTCGTTCAGCGGGGGTACGGCGATCTCAAATTCTGTTAATTCCACACCCTGGTTGATCAGACTCTTGAGAATTTTGTTGGGTTCGGCGCTTTCTTCCAGAACCAGTTGATATCGCCCATTGAGCTGCTTAATATTTGCAACACCTGGTATTGTGTTGGGAAAGTCTGAGAGCGGAGTGACCAGGATATCCTTTGAGGCAAACTGTTTCTGGATCTCCAGAAGGGTGCCGTAAAGAACGCGATGGCCGTGATTGATGAGCAGAATGCGATCGCAGAGTTCCTCGACCTGGTTCATCTGATGTGTGGACATGATAATCGCTTTGCCTTCGTCCCGTTTCATCTCCAGCATGTCCTTTACCATTTCAGTGTTAACGGGGTCAAGGGCGGTGAAGGGCTCATCGATGATCACCAGTTCTGGATCATGTACGAGCGTGGTAATAAGCTGGGCCTTTTGCTGCATCCCTTTGCTGAGTTCTTTGACTTTCTTATCCCGGTGTTGATAAAGGTCAAAACGTTCTAGATAGTCCTTCAAAGTTGACTTAGCCTGGCTTTCTTCCATGCCTTTCAAGGTTGCCAGGAAGGTCAGGCAGCGTTCCAGGGGAATATCCTGATACAACCCGCGCTCCTCAGGGAGGTAACCTATGCGGTTCTTTTTCTTCTCTTCCATCGGTCCGCCCAACACGGAGATCTCACCAGAATCGGGTTCAAAGATATCCAGGATCATGCGAATGGATGTGGTCTTACCGGCGCCGTTGGGACCTAAAAGGCCGAAAATTTCTCCCGACATGACCTCAAAGCTTAAATTATCAACGGCTTGAGTCTCTCCGAAGCGTTTATTGATGTTTGTGAAATTGACGATTGACATGGGTTCCCTCACAGTTATTTGTTTTCCTATTCATTGACTTGATTTTACAGCGAATATTTATTTCTAACCAAAGATTTTCTCAGGTATCCATCAGGATTATACTTTCGAGCATTCATTTTACTTCAGCTGGATATCCAGATTTTTACCTGCCCGATTGGGGGGTGATTTGTCTTTATTGTTCTTTGGGCTTTTTCAGAGTTTTACACTTCAGGGTTTCCGCTTGTGAAGCCATTTTACAATGACGTATAACATAGGCGTCAATAAGACGGCTGGCCAGATCCAAACAAGATCAGGTTTAACTGGGGAGGGGCAGGGATTCTCAGTAAGGTCGAACGTGAGAACAGGCCACTCTTTGATCGCCTCTCGCACTTCAGGGTCATCCAGTTGATTTACCATGTTGGGCTCGCTGAGATACGACACCGGTGATGCTTTCAGAAAGGCGATCACGCCATTCCATTCTGCTTCGGTTTGAGGTTTTCGGGCGATAGCGCACAGGCTCCTGCCCTTGATGTTCAAACCGGCCTGTGGGTTGACATGGAGGTTCTGGTACCAATCGGCTGTCTTACCA